>JAOAJJ010000190.1 GCA_026414245.1 Candidatus Bathyarchaeota archaeon | reverse complement strand
CCCCTGTTCCATCCCTAATCATGAAGAAATGTATCCCGCCGCTTGAACGCTTATTGTGAAGCCAACCCCTAATGAACACTTCCTCATTAGTGTGCTTTCCTAGCAGTATATCTGACACGTAAGCTATCTTCGACATATCAACCCTCTGGAGGATACTGAGCTAAATCTAATCTTGAAGATAAGATCCTAAAAATATTAATTTAGCGTTTCATAGATAACTCTAAACCTTCCCATTCGACACGGAGTTAATGGCTCGAAGTCTTAAACATCTTTAAGAAGCCGCCCTCTTTTTCTCTCGAACCCTAAGCAGTATCCTCTTCAATATCTCTTCATCTGAAAGTATTCCGGAGGGAGGTTCAACGATCTTTTTTAGCGGTAATGGAACATGATCCATTCTGTATGTTGTGCCCTCAGCTTCGATGCCGACGAACGCTGATGGTATCACTACGTCAGCCATTAGAGCTGTTGGAGATAAGCATGGATCGATCACTATCAACGGATTTCTAACAAGTTTTTCCACAGCATTCCTAGGAAAGCTGGAGACTGGATCAGACGCTATAACCAGCGCAGCGTCAACATCACCCCTATATAATACGTCTACAGCCGAGGTTTCGCCTGGGTTATATCTTGGGTAACCATGTGAAAAGTCGACGGCGTATGGATAACCGGTCTGCCAGGTGAAAACCACATTGGCTCCGGTCACGTTAAAGTGTCCCCTCATAGGCATAATGAGAAACTTCGTATACTTGTTTAAGTCTCTGGTAAGCTTTATCGCCACCTCAATATTTCTTGATCTCCCCTCACTCATAGTTAAACCTAAGCCGAAAAAGATTACGCCGAACCTGGCGTTAACCATGAGGTCGGCGAGCTCCTCAAGCCTCTCTACTGGAACCCCGGCAACCTCATCCACATCCAAGTCTTCATCGCGGATTAATGCCCGTAGGGCTTGGATAACCTCATAGTCTCCATTAGGCTTAACCTTAATGAACATGTCCGCTAAATCAGCCGATCTAGTCCTTTGAACGTCAACAACGACGAGTTTCCTCTCCTCCGGCGGGGGTAGAAACCATTTTCCCTCTTCTTCCTTAAGTAGTCGCTCAGCGATCTCGCTCCTAGAGGTTAGGCTGGCAACCCTGTAGCGTTTCTTCCTAGCCGACTCAAAGATCAGCTTCGACAGATATTTTTTCCATGCACCCTTCTGGAAGCGCCCTTCAGCTAGAGCTGTATAGCGTTCTATATGGCGTGGATGCGAGCTCCATGGGTTGCTGCCCCAATAAATAATTAAGTCGGCTCTATGGCGTACCTGTCCAAGCGTGCACGCCGGTATCCCAACTTCCTGAACGGCTACTATGGATGGTCCATGGCATACCGTCGTAGTATTGTCTATTACGCCGCCGACCTCCTCAGCCAGCTCTAAGCCGACCCTTATGGCTTCACAGCTCGTGTTACTCCAACCGTAGAGAAGCGGATAAGAGGCGTTAGCAAGTATATCAGCCGCCCGCTCAATGGCTTCGTCTAGAGATGCCTCTACGAGCTCACCGTTCTCTCTGATAAGCGGCTTAGTGTTTCTATGTTTATGGTAGCCTGTAAACTTTGATGCTCCGAGTGCACATGCGTTCTTAACGTCGAAGATCTCGCCGTCTTCGATCAACACCTCTATATCGTCGCAGCAGCAGCCGCAGAAAGGACAGACGACCCCGGAGATCACATGCATATCTATCCCTCCCATAATAAAGCTTTTTTTCCTCCATGGATTTTGAGAAGCAGATCCTTTAAACCTAAAACCTGATCCTCAGTCGGCTCAACTCTAGCCTTGAAGCCCTTCATGGGCGGCATGCCGGTTCCATCGGTCTCAGAGGGCAAGATCATGTTTATCCATGGACCGAAGGGTATAAATATGATGCCCTGATCCCTTATCCTCCTAGACATCTTAGCTTTAACGACGATTGAACCGACGCTAGTCGTAATCTTAACGTTGTCTCCTTCTTTAACATTAAGTCTCCTCATGTCTTCCGGATGCATCTCACATAGAGCGACGTACTCCTTATACTCGTCGGAGAGCTTAGCGTGTTCTTTCGTGCAGCCCTGATCGATGGTTCTACCGGTCACGAGAGTAAATTCCATACTTCTTTAACCTCAGCCGCATGCAATATTATAAAATTCTGAGGCTCTAATAAATAGTCTCCTCCCCGGTTGAAGGAATAGCATAAACTGGGAGATTAAAGTAAATACTTAATAGTAGGGTCATAGAAATTCTAGAGGATTTAGGTTAGCGAGTTTAGGGTGATGTGAATTGACTACCCTCAGTTATGGAGGCGTCGAGGTTGAAGACACTTTCGCAGAGATGTTCGAGATGTGGGTTGGCAGAGTTCTCATAACCGCTGAGAACGAGAAGTGGGCTAGAATAGCCGCCGAGGTTGCAACCGGCTTTGCCTCCTCCATAATCGGCTCACCAGCTGAGGCTGGAATTGAACGGCTGCTACCTGCCGGCGAAACGCCAGATGGGAGGGTTGGCGCCTTAATCCAAATCTACCACCGTACAAGGAGTGATTTAAAGAAGCAGATGGTGGCACGCATAGGTCAATGCGTAATGACTTGCCCGACGACAGCTGCCTTTAACGCCCTAGAGGGAACGCCTAGAAAGATT
>JAOAJJ010000189.1 GCA_026414245.1 Candidatus Bathyarchaeota archaeon | reverse complement strand
GTTTCCAGGCAACGACCTCGGAGCATTCATGGATGGGCAGAGAATTTTTGTGCATGGTAATGCGCAGGATGGCTGCGGAAACACTATGAACGATGGCTTAATAATTATTCATGGAGATGTAGGCGACGTTGCCGGCTATGGGATGAGGGGAGGAAAAATAATCGTTAGGGGGGACGCTGGCTTCCGTGTGGGCGTTCACATGAAAGAATATGGTAGTAAAAGACCAACCATAATCATAGGCGGGAATGTAGGCGATTTTCTAGGCGAATATATGGCTGGGGGCATAATACTCGTCTTAAATCTGAATCAAGAGGAAAGGAGAAGCGGGCGAAGCATAAAGTTTATAGGTGTTGGCATGCATGGCGGCACAATTTATATTCGTGGTGAAGTCAGGCATGCGGGGAAAGAGGCCAGAGTCGTAGAGACTAATGAGCATGATCTTCGCTTGATAAGCGAACTAGTTAGAGAATTCTCCACATATTTCAGCTTAGAAATGAGCATAAATGAAATCATGTCAAATGAATTCGTTAAAGTGATGCCAGCTTCCTCGAGGCCATATGGAAGATTATATGGCTAAGAGGGTAATGAGAGGCGGAGCATCATGAAGCATGATACCATATTGGTGCTTGACTTCGGTGGTCAATATTCTCACCTGATAGCTAGGAGGGTAAGAGAAAACAAAGTTTACTCAGAAATAGTCCCATATGACGTTGCTCCTGAAGAGGTGCTTGAGTTAAATGAGAGGTTGAATGTTAGGGGTTTGATTCTCTCCGGCGGCCCGTTAAGTGTCTATAGAGAGGGCGCTCCAAAGCTTAATACTGAAGTCTTGAATTTAGGTTTACCGACTCTAGGTATATGTTATGGGCATCAGCTTTTAGCGTATATGTCTGGAGGCGTCGTTAAGCCAGCTGAGCGAGGCGAGTATGGCGTAACATATGTAACCATTACTAAATCAGTAGGAGTCTTGGAGGGATTAAGCCTAAGGGAAAAGGTTTGGATGAGCCACAGCGACGCAGTATACGACCTCCCGAAGGAGTATGAGGTGCTCGCCTATACTGAGAACTGCCCAATAGCAGCATTCAAGCATAAGAGCAAGCCTATTTTTGGCGTTCAATGGCACCCGGAGGTAATACATACTGAGAACGGTATGCTAATACTTAAAAACTTTATCTTTAACATTTGCGGCTGCAGGCAAAACTGGGAGATGGGTGACTTCATTAGAAGGGCTATAGAGGAATTAAAGGTTTCCATCGGAGATGGGCGGGCTATTATTGCCTTGAGCGGCGGCATAGATTCAAGCACCACGGCCGTATTGGCCATGAAGGCTATTGGGGAACGTTTAACAGCGGTTTTCGTTGATCATGGGTTCATGAGGGCTGGTGAGCCAGAGTTCATTAGAGAAATTTTTGGGAGAATGGGTATGAACCTAATAGTTGTCGAAGCTAAAGATAGGTTTTACAGTAGGCTGAAGAATATTACTGATCCTGAGCTTAAGAGGAAGATCATCGGCGAAGAGTTCATTAGAGTTTTCGAGGAGGTTGCTGAGAAGGTTGGCGCAGAGTATCTTATTCAGGGCACAATATACCCGGATAGGATAGAGTCCGGCTTCAGAAGATTCTCTGATAAAATAAAGAGCCACCATAATGTAGCGGGACTGCCCCTAAAGATTAAGTTTAAGGGGATAATTGAGCCGCTAAAAGACCTATATAAAGATGAGGTTAGAGAGGTCGCTGGAAGACTTGGACTACCCAGAGAGATAGTTTTCAGGCAGCCATTTCCAGGGCCCGGATTAGCTGTGAGAATAATCGGCGAGGTTACACCGGAAAAAGTTGAGATAATCCGAAAAGCGGATAAAATTCTCAGGGAGGAGATGGAGTCCGCAGGCTTACAAGGCAGGTTGTGGCAGTATTTTGTAGTCTTAACTAATACGTTGACAACTGGAGTTAAGGGTGATTCTCGAGCCTATGGATACGTGGTCGCTGTAAGAGCCGTTGAGAGTAGAGAAGCCATGACGGCGAATTTCGCAAAAATCCCCTATGAAATCCTAGAAAGAATCTCAACTAGAATAACCAGCGAAATACCAGACGTCGTGAGAGTAGTCTATGATATAACGAATAAGCCGCCATCAACAATAGAATGGGAGTAAAATTCATTCTATGCGGATACGCTAAGAGGTGGCATGATGGTGATCTTATAATGCCAGGGGTCGCAGTAATAAATTACGGTGTTGGAAACCTCTTCAGCATAAAGTGCTCTCTGGAGAAGGCTGGTTTTAAAGTGATAATATGCATGGATAAGCTGAGCCTTAGAGATATAGATGCAATAGTTCTTCCAGGAGTAGGTAATTTTAGGGCTGGAGCGGAAAACATAAGGAGAATTAAAGGTGAACTGCTAGGGATGATAGAAGAGGGTATGCCGGTTTTAGGAGTTTGCTTAGGTATGCAGCTGCTCTTTGAGACAAGTGATGAAGGCCCGGGAACGGGGTTAAGCGTCTTAGGCGGAAGAGTCGTTAGGTTACCTGAGGGCGTTAGGATACCGCATATGGGCTGGAATACCCTAGAGA
>JAOAJJ010000188.1 GCA_026414245.1 Candidatus Bathyarchaeota archaeon | reverse complement strand
GGGTTAGACATGGGGAGAACGCTTGTTTTAGCCTTTTAGGGTTCTAGGGTGAAGTAGACACGCTTATTCAGTCTACCCTTACTCTCAAATTTCAGCAGCCTTATCTGACCGACCTCCCTGAGACTTCTAACATGGGTTCCGCCGTCTGCCTGCTTATCTACGCCGACGACTTCAACGATGCGTAGGTTAGGTATGTTCGGCGGGAAGGCTTCAGCCATCTTCACCACGCCCGGTATCTTCAGGGCTTCTTCTCTGGGGAGCTCATACCATTTAACCTCTATGTCTCTCTTGAATAGCTCGTTGGCTTTCTCCATACACTTCATTATTATGTCTCTGTCTAGGCGCTCTAGGCTGAAGTCGAAGCGAACCTTATCCTCCTCTATCTGGTTTCCGGTTACTAGGGCTCCCGTCTCATTGCAGACCAGTGATGCGAAGACGTGGGAGGCTGTGTGGCTGCGCATAAACCTGTATCTCCTATCCCAGTCGATGATGCAGTGGACTCTGTCGCCAACCTTTAAGCCTTCCCTGTCAACTTCATGTGAGATCTCGTCGCCTATCTTAGTTACGTAAATAACGTTAAAAGCTTCCTCTCCACGTATGATTTTACCCACATCGTGGGGTTGTCCCCCACCCTTAGGATAAAAGACCGTTTGATCTAAAACAATGTATCTGCCATCCATAACTTTAACTACAGTTGCATCGCATTCCCTAAGATAGCTATCCTCCAAGTAAAGGGCTTTAGTCAAGGTTTACACCCAAGAAATATGTGGCGGAACATGGATTTATGCGTTAAATTAAATGGTGCTTACTCCTCCCTAATCTCTTCAGGGACAGGTGAGGCTGATGAACCAGCCCTTTTTAGGCGTAGAGGGCTTTAAGTCTAGTTAAAGCCTATTTTTGTTTAAAGAGGCTAATATGCGTAACACTTAATAGTATGATGATAACAAAATATTCTCCACTGGAGAGGCTCTATATTGTCTGATGCAATGCTTAATGTTTTAAGAAGTGAGAGGCTTCAGAGGGTGCTTAAAGCTTTAAAGGATGGTTTTCTTAACAGTATGGATCCCGTAATCGGGTTTAGTAGCGGCGTCGAGTATCCGGCTCTCCAAGGCTTCTTCTCCTCCACGGAGGAGGCTAATGAGGCTCTCTCACTGCTGAGTGAGATCGGTCTCTTGAGATCCGAGATCGTGGATAATGTTGCTGTATGCCCCGTATGCCAATCCCATAGGCTTATGGTTAGGATGCGCTGCCCCTCATGCAGTTCATCTAGGCTTGTTAGGGGCGCCATGATTGAGCATTTGTCGTGCGGTCACATAGATTTTGAGGAGAGGTTTAAGGGTGGGGAGGGGCTTGTCTGCCCGCGTTGTGGGAAGCCGCTTGGTCCTTTGGGGGTGGATTATAGGACTTTCAGCTTCCTTTATAGGTGTCTGGGCTGTAGAAGTGTTTTCTCAAGTCCGAAGATTGAGCATTTATGTAGTAATGGGCATAGTTTTGGTGGGAGCGACCTTACGATTCAGGTTGTTAGGGCTTTTAAGTTTAATCCGGAGAAGAGTTTTCTACTTGAGCGTTTAATTTTTGATCTTGAAGTTATCTTTAAGCCGCTGAGAAGTGAGGGGCTTATTGTGGAATCTCCCGCTGAGGTTTATGGGGAGACTGGTGTTAAGCATGATTTCTCCTTCGCTATATGGGATGGCGTCGATGGTAGGAGTAGCGGGCTACCTCCCGTCATCGTCGGCTCCACGCATACCTCTGAGAGCGTTGTGACAGCGGTAGATGTTCTCGCGTTCTGGGCGAAGGCTGTTGATGCTGGAGCGAAGCATAAGTTTATGATAGCTCTTGGCGGAGTGGATAAGGGCGGTAGGGACCTCGCTGAGGTTTACGGTATTAGGATTATTGAGGGGAGGAGCTCGTCTGAGGTTATAGATAAGGCTAGAGCTATGATAGGCGAGGCTTTAGAGTCTGTGAGGAGGGAGAAGGAGAGCGCTCCGAAGGGTGAAAAGCCGCAGGGTAGTAGTGGGGTTGATGGGTGAGATGTTTCCACGCCTAACCTAACCAGCGTCCACTGTGGAGGAGAAATATAGTCTAAAAATCTAGACTATAAACCTTATAAGATTTAATTACCCTACCATATAATTGTAATAGTGGGGTGAAAAATAAAATTGAATAGGTCTTTTAGGAAAAGCGTCAAGGCAGTCAGCCCAGTCATTGCGACAATCATCATAGTGGCTGTAGCCATAGTCATGAGCATAGCGGTCGCATACTGGATGCTAGGCTTAGCGACAACATTCACAAGATACGAGAAACTAGAATTCGTAAGCGCATACGCTGTTAAAACGAAATATGGAAATAATGATGCATATAATATAACTATATCCGTAAAGAATACCGGTTCTTCACCAGCAACAATAAGCAAATTCTTCTTTAACGGGATTCCAGATTCAACTGTAAACAGCACTAACACTAATAAAAAAGCTCTCGATAATAATAAGCTTGGGCTCATTATTAAATATGATGGCGATACTCCATTTAAGGCTGATGTATCAACTGTTACTATAAATGCCGGTGAAACAAAAACATTCATAATTCATATGCGCTATAACGCAACTATAGGCTCAGGTCTAGCAGTTTCAGGAGTCACATTAGAGATTATGATTCAAAC
>JAOAJJ010000187.1 GCA_026414245.1 Candidatus Bathyarchaeota archaeon | reverse complement strand
AGTCTAATCCATCACTTTCCGTTGAGAAATCTAACCCTATGTGTAAAACTATCTTCTTTCTTCCGCTCTGAATCTCTTCTGAGAAAAAGAACTGCTCTACAAAGTTTGTTGAGCCGGCGGTTGCCTGATAGTATCCGGAGAAAGCTACGAACATCAGTGTTCTCGCCGGTCTATTTTCATAAAAGTATCTAGCGAACTCTAAGAGGGCTGCTATGCTAAGAGCGTCTTCGGCTCCATAGGCTAATGCGGGAACGATGCTCCAGGAATCGTAGTGAGCAGAAACTATAATTATCTCCTCAGGATAGGTGGAGCCCTCAATAACAGATACTACATTATAAGCTTCTATTTCTTCCCATCTCATGTCATTAAAGATAGTTGCCCATTGATTTAGATGGGATAATTTTATAAGTTCTTCACCCACGCTCCTGTTAACATAGAGCCGCGGAATATTGATTGGAGCCGGCACCGCCTTCTTAAGGGATTCTAGAGACGATGTTAAATCAGATTCAATAAATACTATTGCTTTTGCTCCTAAATCCGCAGCTCTAATCCAATTTGTTCCAGAATTAAAGTCCATTACTGCTATTGAATCCTTTAATTCTACATTCTCAATTTTCTCGTAGCTCCCATCTCCAATGTAAACCAGCCGGCCAGATATGCCTTCAGGAGGAGTTTTGCATGTTTGAACCCCATTTGGCCAGAGGGGTTCAGCATTAAATTTTAAATCTCCAACCATAATGTAGGACTCACGGCTCAATGGGACGGCAATAAGATAACCCTTCTTCTCCGGTGAAAGACCAATCTTGCTGAAGAAATTATATATATAGTCGGCTGCCTCAAAGCTGCCTGGATAACCTGTAACCCTAGTCTTAAAGGAAGAGAAATTTTTCACGTGGCTCATGATATTTTTCAGAGATTCCTCAATAAAATCAGTGGTGAGAACAGAGTTCTTTTCAGTTAAGACCCTTAATGCAATCTCCCCGCTGATCGCTTGAGAACAACATTTTGGCACAGCTACTGAAAATGCGATTAGAATTAGAGGGAAAAGGAATAAGTATTGTTTGATTCTTTTATCCTTCATATCCCATCACCACGGCCAAATCCAGGAGGATTTGCTTAATAAGGATAGCGCCATAAGTATCATTATCAAGGTACCTTCACCAAGTCCTTCGCCAGCTATTATGTATCCTCGAACCTCCATCCATCTTTTTCCAAATATTTTAGGCATTAGGAAGCGACCTATCGCGGAGCCAATAAATATCGGTATAGCGATAGCTGGCTGCATAAACAAACCTGTGAAGAATCCCGGTACAGAGAACGGTATTCCCACCCTATTTAAAGAGAAGCCGATTACGGCGACTATTAGAGCTAACGCCATAGGCACCAACACGTATTCAGCCGATAGTCTAAGCTGTCTTGTTGATGTAACCACATCGATTTGCGCGGTAAGAGGCATAGTGTAGACAGTGTTGGGATAAGCTGCTGAAGGTATAGGGGCTATCAGCCACAGAGCTGCAAGCGACACCAACCCAACGATCCATCCTACAACATTAGTGGTGATATGAAGTTTGATTAAATCTCTAGGTTTCGTTCCAGTTCTGAGCGCCACCTTCACCTGCTGGGAAAAGCCGGCTGGAAGGCTGCCCGGCTGGACTACTTGATAGACGAAGCCTGAGTAACCTTGATAGGGTGTTAAGTATACAAGTGTTTGCCATACAAAGGATGGTGGTGTGAAGCCTAATCCAACGGTTCCTAAGACGGCTGTCGCCACTATGCCTATGAGCGGACCGTAAATTAGCCAAGAAAAGATCGGAACCCAAATTGGGACCTCAGGTACGAGTAGGTGGAAAAGGATCACTGATACAGATGATGGAAGAATGAACATGATTAGGCAAGTTAAGTTGGATGGAAAACCTAGAATTGATTTTTCAGATTTGAGATAAATGGATTTTATTAGCGTGATTATTCCTCTTCTCGCGAGAAAGATCATGAGTATGGCGGCTGCTAAACCGAAGCCTATCTGCGGGGCAAACCACACTCTTATAAAAGACCTGTTTACAATGTTTATTAGACCCATGCCTTTAAAGTATTCGCTGCTCCATTCTGGAAATATTTCTGGGTAGGTGGTTATGAATAACGAATTACATATTATCCCTATGAAGATGGATGTTATTAGTATAGTTATCGCTGAATTAAATGGAACTATGAGCCCGCTAAAGTAGACACTGAGCATGGTAGCGATGCCAAAAGCTGCTCCCGGAAGATACTCTTGCACAAGCCATGTTAAATCTAAGTATGGTATCGGAATTAGCCTTACACCTGTAAGTGCGGGTCCAACAAGGGCTATTAAAGCCCAGAGTACTCCGGGGATCATGGATATAATCAGTAACATGACCTTGTCGGGTTTTCTCTCACCAATAAAATCTACTATTGAGAAGTCTACGTCTGCAAAGGGAAATCTATATTTATCTTTCTCAATCTCAACGAAGATTTTAGAGATAAACATGGCTAAGCCTAGGTCTGCAATTAGGTTTAAGATGAGCATTGTGGTGTATAGGGATATTACTGGCAGAAAATCCGGATGAAATAAATTTCTAAGGCTGTGAGCCGGGGAGCTTAAAGGTGGAGTTAACCAGCTTGGAATATACTCTGGAAGGGGTCTCCCATTTATGTAT
>JAOAJJ010000186.1 GCA_026414245.1 Candidatus Bathyarchaeota archaeon | reverse complement strand
GAACACGTCTGCATAACAGATGTCGCCGAAATGCTCATGAATGGTCCATACGATTGGAATGGGCCTAAGGAGCCAACCGTCTGCGCAACGGAAGCCGACTCCCTAGCGGCCTTAACGATGCAGCTGCTCAAATATGTCAGCGGCGGGCTTCCAGTGCTATTCATGGATGTCCGCCTATACCATCCGAACAAAGACCTATGGGACTTCTGCAACTCAGGCAACCATGCAAGCTGGTATGCTTCAAGAAGCATGGATCCAAAAGAAAACCTTAAGAAGGTGACCTTCCATCCAGCCCTAGAATTCTACTTTAAGGCTGGCGGGGCTTCGGTTGAGTTTGACGCCGCACCTGGGCCGATAACTTTCGCTAGGCTCGGTCTTCGGGATGATAGGCTCTACATGGTTATTGTGCAGGGTGAGGCTGTTGAGCTGCCTCCGGAAGAGCGGCGAAGGATTAATGAGGAGACAAACCCAACGTGGCCGCATGTTCACGCCAGATTACACTGCAGCTTCGATGAGTTTATCGAAGTTTTTCCATGTAACCATATACTCGGCGTCGCCGGAAACCATGTTAGGGCGCTTAAATATCTCTGCGAGATGGCTGGCGTAGAGCCGATAATCCTAGGTCCGGAAAGACAGAAGTATGCTAAGCCGATTTGGAAGCACGTATCATAGTGTATAATATTATATAATGGCGAGCATGGTGAATATGACGGTGCAGTAATGAGTCGGCTACCTCAATCCTCTTAAAATATAATTTCTTACCATTCTTCTATTTTTCTCTCAGCATTTACTGAAGATTTTATTTTTTCGTGTTTAAGAGTTCTCGATCATTGGGAGTATGCTTTCAACTTCTCTAGCGAAACTGGTTTTAAGAAGGCTCTCCACGCTTCCAAGAGCTTCCTCAAGCTTCCCGTCAAAGTGTATCTCTCCAAGGAATCTTTCTCCTAGAGCCTCAACCTCCCGCCTAATATATGTTGCATCATTCATTTTCATGTTTTCTATTACGCCAATTATCGGAGCCTTAAGACCTTTAAGTAGAGCCAGAAGCTTTCTAACAGTCTCGAAAGCCATCTTCGATGGGGTTGTAATTATGAGGAACCTTGCCCCCCTAATATACTTCAGAACGTCTAGCATTAGGTCGCTTATCCCCGGAGGCATATCGATTAACAAGATGTCGAGGCTGCCCCAACGAGTGATAGCGAGAACTTCTAGTAGGACGTTAGATAGGTCGGCTCCCCTTAAAGGCGACACCTGATCCCCCAAATAAAATACCAGCGACATGTATTTTACGCCGTAAACCTCTGGTGGAGCAACACCTCTATCCTCCACAGGCTTCAGATTCCTCGCATTTAAAACAACATGCGTTGTAGGGCTTGTGAAATCTAGATCTAAGAGGCCGATTTTAAGGCCCTTATCGGCGAACAGTAAAGCTATCGTTGAAGCTATTACGCTTTTCCCAACCCCGCCCTTACCGCTTGAAACAGCTATTATCTTTTTTATGCCGCTCATCCGCCTATCTATGACGCTTTTCCTCGGGTCGAGCATAAGTCATTTTACACCTCTTATACCTGAGACCCAAACCCCTCTCCCACCGGAGAGGCTGAAGTCTGGGCTGCCGCATTTAGGGCACCTTATATACGCGTAGGCCACCTCTGGAATAAAGTGTATTGACTCCATAACCTCCTCGGAAGCCTCAATATTCTTGAGAAACCACTTATGGCTGCACACCCTGCACTTAAATGTTGCCCTAGACTCTCGAATAATGAATTTCGCGTTGGCGAGCTTTCCGGATTTCATCTCCCTGAGGGCGAACTCCAAAATTTCCCTATTAACCTGCTGGAGCTCACCGACCTTTAAATGAACCTCATTAACCTCCCTTAAGCCTTCCTTTTCAGCGACTTGCGAGACTGTTGAGATTATGGCTTCCGCCAGAGCCCATTCATGCATAGGAAAAGTTTAGATGAAGCATAGATTTAAGAATATCTAAGCGTGGTTCGGTGTGAAGAATGGGCTTAGGAAGCGAATATATAACCATGCTTCACGGCGCCGGCGGCTCAGTCATGCATGACTTTATTAAAAAATATATTCTAAAGTTTTTCAGCGATTTAGGGGGAAGCAGCCTAGAGGTTTCACTCAGGGATCTGGATGACGCCGCAGTAGTTAATGGCGTAGTCTTGAAGAGCGACTCTCACGTCGTTAAACCCATATTTTTCCCCGGAGGCGACATCGGCCGCCTAGCGGTTTCAGGGACGGTTAACGATATCTCTGTTATGGGGGCTGAGCCAGTAGCCTTAGCCTGCGGGCTTATACTCGAGGAGGGTTTGGCGCTCAGAGACTTGGAGCGTATACTGGATAGTATGCGTGAAACCTGTATTGAAGCCGGCGTCATGATTGTTACAGGGGATACTAAGGTTGTTGAGAAGGGCTCTCTGGGCGGATGCATAATAAACACCTCTGGAATAGGTTTCGAAACAGAGGCTTTAAGGAGAAATATTATGGTGGTTAAAAGATATCGAGTGAATTTTAGGAGCCGATGGCTTCTAGACTCAAACCTAAAGGCCGGGGATAAAATAATAGTTTCCGGGACGATAGGCGACCATGGAATAGCCGTCCTCTCAGCTCAGGAGGGCCTAAACTTCGGCGGCGATGTGAAGTCGGATGTTAAGCCGCTGAACAAGATGATTCGGCGCCTGCTCAGCG
>JAOAJJ010000185.1 GCA_026414245.1 Candidatus Bathyarchaeota archaeon | reverse complement strand
TGGGTGCTTATGCCTATTTCTGCTCCAAGCCCATACTGGTTTCCATCCGTGAAGCGTGTTGAAGCATTCCAGTAGACGGCTGCCGAGTCCACATTCCTGATAAAGTACAGCGCCTTATTGAAGTCTGAGGTTATTATGGCGTCGGAGTGCTTAGTTCCATACTTGTTTATGTGCGCTATGGCGTCATCTATTCCGCCAACAACCTTTACGCCAATTATTAAATCTAGATACTCCGTGTACCAGTCCTCCTCGGTGGCGAGCTTAACGTCCGGCACAATCTTCCTTGTCTCCTCACACCCCCTAACCTCAACGCCGTGAGCTCTTAAGGCGCCTATAACTTTTGGAAGGAAAGCTGACGCGATGTCTCTATGAACCAGCAGCTTTTCAGCAGCGTTGCATGTTCCAGGTCTCTGACACTTGGCATTTATCACTATTTTTATAGCCATGTCTTGATCAGCGTCGCTTTCAACATATATATGGC
>JAOAJJ010000184.1 GCA_026414245.1 Candidatus Bathyarchaeota archaeon | reverse complement strand
GAGACACACTGGGCCGTGAGTACGGATGAGCTGCCCCTCAGTGCTCGTTACGTTGTGTTGAGCAGGATCGATGGAGAGTCAGAGACTCATGGCAGAGCTCCTATCTATGTCGAGGATTTCCCATCTGTTGACTGTATGCTTCTAAGCTTGTTATCCGCAGAGCGAGGCGGGCGTGGGCCGAGGGGGATCGAAATCGCGATAGATCCTGGAAAAAACATTGGGGTTGCACTGGCGGTCGATGACGTCGTAATAGGAGTCGAGACTCACACGTCGATTGAGTCTCTAATCATGAGGATCGGCGAGTTTCTAAGATGCTTCGGCAGAGATAGGAGGACAGAGATATATGTTGGAGAGTCTGGAGGAGAGGCGTCGCATAAACTTATCGAGGAGTTAAAAAAGGCCTTCAAAAATATTAGCATATTAATGAT
This sequence comes from Candidatus Bathyarchaeota archaeon, assembly GCA_026414245.1. Taxonomy (GTDB): domain Archaea; phylum Thermoproteota; class Bathyarchaeia; order Bathyarchaeales; family DTEX01; genus DTEX01. The sequence continues at coordinate 2,189 of JAOAJJ010000184.1, read as the reverse complement.
ACCTGAGGAAGGCTCCATGAAGACAGAGATAGGCATGAATCTCACAAAGGATGAGAAATCAGCTCTAGTGATCTACCAGAGAGCCAAATCCCAAGTATAGCTGCAAAAACTAATGAATATTCTCGGCTCAAACTAATTAATAGATTCGGCATATAACAAATAGTGACATGCGGCCGTGGTCTAGCCAGGTATGACGCGGGGGCCCCGGCCCCGATGTCCCGGGTTCAAATCCCGGCGGCCGCATCAATACCTCTAGTTCTGTTGTGCTTTCCATGCTTGCGATCTCTTTGATGGATGAGAAGTAAGGCATGCATGACTATTCTGAGATGGTTGAGAACGCGAGATGCTGAATTTCATTGATCACCCGTAAAGCCTTGGGCTCTCTAAAGTTAGGACTGCGAAGTAGCCAACCTTCTATGCCTCCTTTTCAGTATAGCATAAAAAACTCCCAGTGTTGGCTTGAGTCGTTTCTAAGAGAGCCGACGTGTGTAAATTTATCGGATTTTTCAGAAAAATCTAAATATTAGGAAAAGTAAACTTATGCGGTGTTAAGCATTGAAGAACGATAAAGTGAAATGTTGTGGTGTTGATGCTGTGGTTACGGTGGATTCGAGGGGTCAGATAGTTCTTCCGAAGGAAGTGAGAGAGAAAATTAAGATTAAGCCAAATGATAAATTAGCGATTATTAGCTGTCGTAGCGGAGATGAGGTGTGTTGCCTTATCATGGTGAAGGCTGAAAATCTTGGAGATTCCGTGAAAAGTTTCCTAGGCCCTATTCTTAAAGAAGTTTTAGGTTAGAGGGGAATGACCATGGATGAAGTCGAGATAAAAGAGAAGGTGAGGAAAGGTTACGCTGAAATAGCGAAAAAGAAGAGCTGTTGTTCAAGTCCATGCTGCGAAGGGCCCGTAGCCATAGAAGAAAGTTACAAGAATCTCGGTTATGTTGAAGAAGAATTAAAATCGCTCCCCGAAGATGCTTTCAGTCTAGGTTGCGGAAATCCGGTTGCCTTAGCATCTTTAAAAGAAGGCGAAACCGTGCTTGACTTGGGCTCAGGAAGCGGCCTTGATTGTTTTTTAGCTTCGAAAAAGGTTGGCGAAAAAGGGAGAGTCATCGGCGTAGATATGACGCCTGAAATGATCTATAGGGCAAGGAAAGCCGCCATAAAAGGCAATTATAGAAACGTAGAATTTAGGCTCGGAGAAATAGAAAATCTTCCCGTCGCAGACAACTCCGTTGACGTGGTAATTTCAAATTGCGTCATTAATCTCTCATCAAACAAAAGGCGAGTATTTGAAGAAGCCTTTAGGGTTTTAAGGCCTGGCGGCAGGTTAATAGTTTCCGACATCGTCTTACTGAAAGAGCTGCCTAAGGCGATAAGGGAGAACGAGCGAGCATACATCGGCTGCATCTCCGGAGCAGCATTGAAGAATGAATATCTTGAGCTGATTAAAAGCGCAGGGTTCATAAATGTAGAAATATTAAGGGAGTCAAAGTTTCCAGCGAACCTTATAATTGACGATCCGACAATAAAGGTCCTCATGGAGGAATTTTGCATCTCAGAGCAAGAGGCAAAAGAATATGTCAACTCAATCGTAAGTATAACGGTTTATGGAATTAAGCCGAACAAACCGCAGCAGTGATAAACGTTATGGACTATAAAACTACGTCAGAATTTGCAGCTGAAAAGAGAGACAGAATCATATAGGCTATTTGGAGAAAATGGAGTATGTTCAATTTTATGCCATGGACGCAGCCCCAGCCATGCTTATATCATTAAGAAAGAAGAGCGGCAAAATAACACCATTCGTAGGAAAAGCTGAAGATAAGGGTGCCAGAACTAGGGCTTCAAGTCCGGCGGCCGCACTTATGACTTGTTGAGTCAGCCTAATACTAGAAGTATCAGGAGGCTGACTAGGGGCACAGTTATGTTGTCGTCGAGCCACTTGTATTCTAACTTCTCTATGAGGGATGCGGCTATTCCCGATATCAGCCCCGCGATGCCTAGGATGGCCCAGCCCACGGGTGCGCAGACAGTCATCATCGCTATGTTTCCCCACCAGGACTTTGTCCTCCTCTTATAGATCAGGTTTCTGACGATTCCAGTGACGCCGTCTCCGAAGCTCATGAAGATTGTTGGCAGGACTGCTAGCCAAATGTTGCCGATCACGAAGCCTAGAGTCATTACGAC
>JAOAJJ010000183.1 GCA_026414245.1 Candidatus Bathyarchaeota archaeon | reverse complement strand
GTCAGATGTGTATAAGAGACAGCCTCAGGCGTGTCGGGTATACGCCGGGCGAGGGAACTCGGCAAATTAGCCCCGTAACTTAGGGATAAGGGGTGCCTGCGGTTTTCGCCACGTGCGGGAACTGCAGGTCGCAGTGGCAAGGGGGTCCCGACTGTTTAATAAAAACACAGGGAGCCGCAAGCCCGAAAGGGTGTGTACGGCTCCTGAATCCTGGCCAGTACGGGTACCTGAAACCCGGGTTCAACCGGGCTAAGGGCCCGCAAACGCCGGGAGTAACTCTGACTCTCGAGTAAGGGAGTCGTTAAACTCGGCTATATGCGGGGAAGGATAGATCGATCGGACTCCCGAGTGGGGAATAGTGTCCGATCGAATGACTCCGACCCGCAGGGAACCGCCCGCCTAAAGCTTTTAAAGAACACGGCAATAATCTAACAGGGGTGCACGAGGTTGCTCAGCGAATTCAAAGACTTAATAGATCCGAGGAGGCTGCCGAGTAGAAGGAAATATCTCTACTATTATATTGTCGGCCTCGTGGATGGTGAAGGATGTTTCTCAATATCGATCAAGAGGCAGGATGATACGAGGTTTGGCTGGGTTATTGACCCAGTGTTCCACGTGACGCAGAGCAAGGATCAAATGGCTATACTTGAAATCTTAAGGAGAGTATTTAGCTGTGGACGCATCATACCAAAGCCGGGACAGGAGGATTCAGTGCTCCAATATATTGTGGATGCACGGAGAAATCTTGTGGAAAAAATAATCCCATTCTTTAAAAAGCATAAACCCATCGTAAAATGGCGGGACTTTCAGTATTTCGCCGAAATAGTTGAGGAATTAGAGAAAGGCGCACATAGAGATCCAGAGGGCTTCAAGAATCTTCTCAGGAAAGCCTATGAAATTTCGCCGGACAGAAAGTATAGGATTGAAGAAATAATTTCTGAAGTAGATAGGCGGGTGGGCGCCTCAGAGACCATACGCCGAGCATCCTAGAGCGACCCTGAAGATGAGTTCGAAGGATGAAGATATGGTCCAACCCCATAATTGGGGTTGCTCAAGGTAGCCAAATGCCTTGTCGGGTAAGTTCCGACGTGCATGAATGGATCAACGAGGGCCCCGCTGTCCCCGCCCGGCACCCGGCGAACCCACATTCGTAGAGGAACGGTCTACGGTCCCCCAGCGGGAAAAGAAGACCCCGTGGAGCTTTACTGCAGCCTGCCGCTGGGGTACGGTTGCGGGTGCAGAGCGTAGGCGGGAGCCATTGACCCCGCCCCCCCGGGGGTTGGGGTAGGCGCCAATGGAACACCGCCCACTTGCGGCTGTACCTCTAACCGGCGCCGATGCGCGCCGGGACACCGGCAGGGGGGCAGTTCGGCTGGGGCGGCACCCCCTTGAAAAGATATCGAGGGGGCCCAAAGGTCGGCTCAGGCGGGACAGAAACCCGCCGTGGAGTGCAAGGGCAAAAGCCGGCCTGACTGGACCCCTAACAGTATCGGGTCCAGGGGCGAAAGCCGGGCCTAGCGAGCGGTCATGTCCCTATTGGTGGGGGCTGGCCGCGACAGAAAAGTTACCCCGGGGATAACAGGCTCGTCGCGGGCGAGAGTTCCCATCGACCCCGCGGCTTGGTACCTCGATGTCGGCTCTTCCTATCCTGGCTCCGCATTAGGGGCCAAGGGTGGGGCTGCTCGCCCATTAAAAGGGAACGTGAGCTGGGTTTAGACCGTCGTGAGACAGGTCGGACTTTATCTGCTGGGGGTGGTGGCCGCCTGAGGGGAAAGCGTCCCCAGTACGAGAGGAACGGGACGCTGTGGCCTCTAGTTTACCGGTTGTCCGACAGGGCACTGCCGGGCAGCCACGCCGCCGCGGATAAGAGCTGAAAGCATCTAAGCTCGAAGCCGCTCCCGAGACTAGGCGGCCAATCCACGGCGTGAGACCCGGCGACGGGCCTCGGCCGTGGACGAGGGCTCCCCTAGAAGAGGGGGTTGATGGGGTCGGGGTGTAAGCCGGAAGGCTTCGGCCGACCGGTTCAGCCCGCGGCTCCCAATCGCCCGAGGTGTCGGGTTGAAAAAGATTCGGCGTCTGGACGAAGTTTTGGGCCTATGCGTGGTTTTAATCTTTCCAGATTTGTGGAGAATGGAGGCATATATGAAAATTTAGCATGGGTGTTTTAGGATTTGATGGGGAATTAGGTTGTCGGTAAGCTTTTAGGTTTAACGATATCCTCGGTAGCCTTTAAAACCCATATATCCTTCTTCTCCGCTTTCTCAATTAAGTCTGGGAGGGCTAAGCTTGTATAGATAACTTTAATAATTTTTGGTCTAAGCTTTTCGGGATATAGCTCTCTTAACCTTTCGATCTTCTGGTTTATCTCGTCTATGATTCTTGAGGAAGCCCTAACCGAAGCCTCGCCTACAATACATATGTCGTCGGACACTCCGTAAAGGTTTATCTCCAAGCTTGGTAGAATCAGAGAGCCTACATCGACTTCGTACCCCATATCTTTAAGCCTATATTTAACGACTATTCTAGCCTCATCCTCAATATCTACCGTTATCTTCTCCAGTGTGCGTTCAACTCTACTCAGTCTAGCATCCAGATGCCTATACATTTTATTGAAGTCTTCTCTCAGCTTGGTTAGCTCGGAGTCATATCTCTCAAAGCTCTTAAGCATCTCTTCTCTAAGCCTCTCGATCTCACTCCACGTTTTGGCTTGCTCCTCTCTGAGCGCCTTAACTTCCTCCCATATCTTAGTCTGCTCTTCTCTGAGG
>JAOAJJ010000182.1 GCA_026414245.1 Candidatus Bathyarchaeota archaeon | reverse complement strand
ATGTGTAATGGTATAACGCTAGCCCGGCTATGCCTTATGCGCAGGGATTACCAAGAGAAGTACCCTGAGATTCTTGAGGGTGGTGATGGCAGGAGATCATATTATGGAAGATTTAGATTCGATGATTATGTTGCCGACCTCGGCATGACCGTTGGTGAAGCGATACTCTCGCCAACAAGATTTTATGCGCCGGTTATCCTTAAAATTATGGGAGATCTCGGCGATTATGTCTCCGGCTTAATCCATAACACCGGCGGCGGGCAAACAAAATGCCTCCGCATAGGCAAAAACATTCATTACATTAAAAATGACCTTTTTAATCCAGATCCAATATTCATCCTTATACAGCGTGAATCCGGTGAATCTTGGAGGGCTATGTTCGAGAATTATAATATGGGTGTCGGCTTTGAGGTTATAGCGAAGCCGGAGGCAGCCGACGATATAATCAGCATATCGGAGAAATTCGATTTAGGGGCAAAAATCATTGGAAGATGCGAGAGAAGCGATGGGAAGAATAGGCTGACAATAAGGAGCAGGTATGGCGAATTCCAATACGAGTAAAAATTAACTCGAATACTGCCTTAAGATTTTCAAATGCGGGTAACAGCTATTTAAGCAATTTCACGAATACTTAATTTTGTGGGACCTTGAGCCTAGAAAGGATTAAGGAGCCCTACAAATCCCTGATAGAAAAACTGCTTGATCTATTATTGAATCAGCTAGGTGACAAACTTATATCCGTAGTCGTTTACGGCAGTGTTGCGCGTGGAACTACGCATGAAGACAGCGATATAGACATTTTGATAGTAGCCGAGTCTCTGCCGAAAAGCCGCATGATGCGTCAAAAACTGTTCATTTTAATTGAGGAGCCGCTTGAACCGCTTATAAACGATCTCTGGGACAGGGGTTTCCACGTGGATTTCTCGCCCATAATCTTGTCCTTAGAGGAAGCCTCTAGGATTAGGCCGATATATTTAGACATGGTTGAAGACTCAATTATACTCTATGATAAAAACGGCTTCTTTGAGAGTATCATGGATAGGCTGAGGAGAAGGCTTAAGGAGCTTGGCGCTAGGAGGGTTTGGGTTGGTGATAAATGGTACTGGATCCTTAAGCCCGACATAGAATTCGGAGAGGTTGTTGAAATTGAATAATATTGAAATGGCTAAATCATATTTGAGACAGGCTGAGGAAAGGGTTAAGCATGCTGAAGAGACTCTGAGGACAGGTAACTATGCGTTTACGATACGTCAGAGCCAAGAAGCTGTTGAGCTGGCGCTGAAGGGCGCATTAAGACTATTAGCGATAGAGCCCCCAAAATGGCATGATGTAAGCCCAGTAATTAAAAGGAACAGGCATCTTTTCCCACAATGGTTTAGAGAAAATATTGATGAAATTGCCTCGATCTCTAGAAGGCTTAGGCGTGAAAGGGAGCCGAGCATGTATGGTGACGAGGAGACCGGTACGCCGCCGGACCAATTATATAGTCTGATAGACGCGGAGGATGCTCTAAAATCCGCTAAGAAGATCTTAGGTATGTGCTTAAGGCTTATGGAGGAATATGAGCGGGATAGGGGTTTTACCTGATCGGAGACGCCAACCTCTCCATCACCTAGGGGAACATAAACTTTCCGCCGGATTTACGGTTAACGATAATTCCTTTAAATGGACATGCGCTATTAAACCTCTAACATACTCATAGCCTTACTCATGTATAGATGTGGGCAGAGCGACGATATCTATTCCTACCCGTTCAGTCTCAATCATCTCCTCAAAGCCGTCATAAATAACTGTAGACCTGCCCCTGAAATACTCCATCTTCCAGGATATTTCCACGGGCTCCTTATAATCACGGCTGATATTTTAGCTAAGCCCTCATCCTCTAAAGCCCTTAAAACCCTCAGGTAGACGGCGGCGTAACCTCCAACCCTAACCAACCCAAATGAGACCGGCTCGATAGTGACCTTCCTCAAGAAAGCGTCGTCATACGCTTATGTGTTCAAGCAGTCTTTCCTGGACTTTTCTGGCTTTCTCCATAACTTCCTCAACTTTAACAGTTTTTAGCTCCCTGTTCTCCACGATTATGCGTCCATCAATTATAACTGCTTCAACATCCGATGCCTTAGCAGCGTAAACCAAGTGGCTTACCTCGTTATAAAGCGGCCATAGATGCGGTCTCTGAAAACCAACTATGATTATATCGGCTTTCTTACCTATTTCAATAGACCCTATTTCTCTGTCCCATAGGAGCGCCCTAGCGCCGTCAATGGTTGCCATTCTGAGAACGGTTTCAGCCGGCAGCAGGGTTGGATCCCTGTTGACGCCCTTATGTATGAGCGCAGCAATCTTCATGACCTCGAACATGTCCGCTGAGTTATTTGAGCAGGGGCTGTCTGTTCCAAGAGCCACAGTTACACCAGCACTCAGAAGCCTAGGAACAGGGCTCACACCGGAAGCCAGCTTCATGTTTGAGATGGGGTTATGGGCGACTTTAACCCCCCTTAGGCTTAAGACCTCTATGTCTCTTGGCGTTAAGTGGACGCAGTGTGCTGCGACGACGTCTCCGCCTAAGACGCCTAGCGAATCCACGTAATCCACGACTCCGTTGGATATAGAAATGCCGAACGAATCCCTAATTTTATGCGCTTCATCCTCGGTTTCAGCTAAATGTGTATGCCATATTATGGGCGCGTCCGCTGAAGCGTATTTTCCGTTCAACTCGTGTGTCACAGCTCTCAGCTCTCTCATGTAGTCTGGGTCAACGGTGTATGGG
>JAOAJJ010000181.1 GCA_026414245.1 Candidatus Bathyarchaeota archaeon | reverse complement strand
CGTGAAGGCTGAGGCTAGGATAACGCTCACTTATAGGGTGAGGAGGGAAGCTAAATCTATCTGTGATGGGATTTCACCGGACAACTTAAAGAGGCCTAAAAGTCTACTTATAGAGACATGGGTCTCAGATGGAAGCGTTATCACTCATATAGAATATTATGGCGAGAGAATCACGACGCTGCTATCAACTATAGATGATCTGCTGAGCTGTGTGGCGACGGCTGAACGAGCTATATCAGCGATAAAAAGGAGCATTTAACAAATTTGTTTCCATTAAAGATACAAAAGGTTTTTTAGTCTCATCTATTTATTCCTCAAAAGGAAATATTGAAGGTTATGCTGGAGGAGAGTGGCGAGAAGGATGTCGGTCTTCGCAGTCCCCGGAGCATATGACAGAGCCATCACGGTCTTCTCTCCAGATGGGCGCCTCTTTCAAGTGGAGTATGCGCTGGAAACAGTTTATAGGGGGTCTACTATCGTCGGCATACTATGCCCTGAAGGTGTCGTCATAGGGGCTGAAGAGAAAGTAGAATCTAAGCTGCAGAACCCAAAATTCAGCCAAAAGATCTACGAGGTTGATGAACACATTGGTGCAGCCGTCGTGGGTCTAAGCTCCGATGCACGCGTTCTAGTGGACGAGGCGAGAATCTTCGCTCAAACAAGCAGGCTAATGTACGATGAAGCTGTAGACGTGGAAATGGTGGCTAAAAGGATTGGCGATATAAAACAGATGTATACGCAGCATGGGGGCGTTAGGCCATTCGGCGTCTCGATAATTTTCGCTGGTGTAGATAAAGGCGGATGCCAGCTATTCACAACAGATCCAAGCGGAACATACAGGGCTTATAAGGCTGTTGCAATAGGAATTGGGCGTGAAACCGCTGAGAACATACTTAAAGACGAGTATCACGACAACCTGACACTTGAGGAAACTATTAAATTGTGCATTAAATGCCTGCTTAAGTCCATGCAGGCACGGGGCGAGCAGCCTAGAATTAAGGTGGCTGTGGTCCCGGTCTCCACAAGACGGTTTAGGATACTGGCTGACGAGGAAATTGAGAGGATTATGAAGGAGATTTAGGGTTAGAGGATAGCTGAAGGCGATGAGCAGGAATTATACTATTGCCCGCATAAGTATAGGCGGGGGAAACTTCGAGATTCTCGTTAAACCTGACCCCGCGTTTGCTTTTCGTAGCGGGAAATCGGTCTCGATGTCGGATATCCTTATAACAGACGTCGTATTTACTGATGCAAATAAGGGTTTAAGGGCTCCTGAAAAGAAGCTTAAGGAAGCTTTTGGAACAGCAGACCCCATAGAGGTAGCTAAAATTATACTTAAAAAGGGAAACCTGCAGCTGACTGCTCAACAGAGGAGGCAGATGATTGAGGAGAAAAGAAGGCAAATAATTGATTTCATATCGCGTAATGCTATTGATCCAAGAACCAAGCTACCACACCCACCGACACGCATAGAGCAGGCTCTTGAGCAAGTTCACTTCCCAGTAGATCCCTTCAAAAGCGTAGAAGAACAGGTTAATGAAGCCGTTAAAGCCCTACGAGCCATTCTGCCGCTGAGCATTGAAAAAATATCTGTTGCGGTTAAAGTGCCCGCCGAGTATGCCGGTAAATCCTATGGGACGCTTAAATCATTCGGCACAATAAAAAATGAAAATTGGTTAAGCGACGGGTCGCTCCTAGTCGTCTTAGAAATCCCCGTCGGGCTTCATGGGCCTCTACTGGAGAAGATGGGTGAATTAACACGTGGAAACGCTGAAATTAAAATTTTAAAGTGAAGTTTTAGTTGAGTATGTGGGTGGTTAAAGTATGTTTTATTTTGAGAATAGGCAGATTGTGGCCCCTGGGGATCTTTTAGCTGAAGGCGACTATATAGCTGGAAACAATACGTATAAAGAGGGGTCTAAAATTTATGCGAGTAGGCTTGGTCTCGTCGAGTATGGGGAGAGAATTGTTCAAGTTATTGCTTTAAACTCTGTTTATATTCCTTCTCCTGGAGATCAAGTTATTGGTAAAATAGAGGATATTAGCGTTAACGGCTGGATCGTCAACATAAACTCTCCTTATAAAGGCATTTTAAGGGCTAATGACGCCTTCAATAAGCCATTTAGGCAGCAGAGGGATAATTTGGCAAGCCTGCTAGACGTTGGAGACCTGATACTTGCAAAGGTTATAGCGTTCGATAGAACTATTGACCCGATCCTCACTATACGTGAGCCTGGGCTTGGAAAAATAACCCAGGGGCAAATAATTAAAGTGTCTCCGGCTAAGGTTCCAAGGATAATTGGGCGGAAAGCCTCCATGATAAACATGCTTAAGAAGGAAACCGATTGTAAGATAACTGTAGGGCGTAATGGCATAGTGCTCGTTTCCGGGCCGAGCCCAGAAAATGAGAGGTTAGCCATATTGGCGATTGAGATGATATCTCAGGAGGCGCATACATCCGGTCTTACTGATAGGGTAGCTGAAATGATCAGGAGAGAGAAAGGTGTGAAAACATGAGTGGAAAAATTAGGCTTATCGATGAAAAGGGTTTAAGGGTTGATGGGAGAAAACCGAACGAGTTAAGGCCGATAAAGATGGAAGTGGGTGTGCTGAGTAACGCGGATGGGTCAGCATATATCGAGCAGGGTAAAAACAAAATACTTGCAGCGGTCTACGGCCCCAGAGAAGTTCATCCGCGGCACTTAGCTCTTCCGGATAGGGCTTTATTAAGGTGTAGAT
>JAOAJJ010000017.1 GCA_026414245.1 Candidatus Bathyarchaeota archaeon | reverse complement strand
CTTGCGCAACATAGCAAATATTCCATTAGTCGCTGTTAAAGGAACGATTAGACGGGGATGGAAATTTGTTATGGTGGTGCTGTTGGAAGAAGTGTTATTAGGATGTGTTTGTATTCATTTATTTAGGTGGTTTTCTTGGGTGAAACGGTTCTGGAGAAGGTTGAGGAAATAGGTAGGAAGCTTGACGAGTTGAGGTATTTCCTTGAGGATATTTTTCTAACTGCTGAAGAATGCGTGTTGCTGAAAGAGGTTGACGAGATAGTTAAAAACAAGCGTTTTAACGAGTTGAAGACGCTCGATGAAATTTAGAGTACTTCTCCATAAAAAGGCAGATGAATTTTTAAAGAAAATCAGCCTCGAAGACAAGAAACGGGTAATTGACAAACTTAAACAACTGGAAAACTTCCCAACCGTTAAACTTGACATAGTTAAGATTGCCGGTGAGGCAAACACCTTCAGGCTACGAATAGGAAAATACAGAGCACTGTTCAAAGTCTACGAACAAGAAAAAATAATAGTTGTCGCCAAAATAGACACCAGAAAAAGGATTTATTAATAAAAACGGCTAATATTATGGTTAATCACAGGTATATGCGGCATATAAAGCCCAAATCAAAGAATTGATGGCGGTTCTCCTTTAAAGGCTTCTTCTGCGCTGTTTGTTGGGCTTGTTCGGCTCATCGGCTATATGGCTTTTGCTGTAGGCTTCTAATCCCATTTTTATTATGTGCTCTATGAATGTGCTGCGTTTGGCTAAGCCCCGTAGCCTCTCGATCTCAGCCAGAATCTCCGAGTCTATTGTTAGGCTTATGTGCCTTCTCGTCCCCAATCCCCGCTTTAGCCTCTCGTAGGGGATGTTTACAAAATATATTTTGTATACTGAAAAGATTTAAAAGATTTATTGGATAGAATAGTGTTGATGGGAGGAAAAGCCGGAGTGAAGACCCTACGGATATCGGATGATGTCCACCAGAAGCTCACAGCCTTATTAGGCGAATTAACAGCCCAAACGAGCAGGCTCCAAACATACCAGGACGCCATAGAAGCTCTCCTAAACCAATCAGTCCTATTACCGCCTGAACTCCTAAATGATGTTGAGAAGTTTATAGAGGAAAACCGGCGATTAGGCTATATGACGAGAGAGGAATTCATAAGGGACGCAGTAAGATGGAGACTAAAAATGCTCAGAGAAGAAATAGAATGTATAGAAATACCCAGAGAAAAATACGAGAAACTAAACAAAGCCGTTAAAAAAATGCGCATACCATACAGAAACGCAGCGGAATTCATAGAAGAACAAATAGACAAAGCAATAGAACAATACGAAGAATACATAAAAGAAAAAGAAGAATGAAGAAAATAGAAGATTTATCTGAAAAAGGCTTTCATCCCCCTATAGGCTATATACGCTCCCCTAAAAGACTCAAACTAAAATAAACCTTCACAGATAAATTCGGAAGCCTGAACTGTTCAGATACAGCCTTTTTATAGGACAAGCAATCTAACATTAAAAATGTTAAAAGAGGTGGGAAAGACTTTATGCCTAAACCCGGCATGGTTGGTTTAACCCTTAAGCGGGAGCTCTATGCACTGCTAAAGGCTAGGGCGCGGGAAGCAGGCATGGGCATAAACCAATACCTCGAAACCCTCCTAATAAACCAAATAGGACGGTCCCGGGACCGTCCCAGGACAGTCCCAAACAAGCAAAACAGAGCCCAAACAACAAAGCCAATTCCAAACCCTATTTTCAAAAAGCAAAAGAATTCTTGGAGCCCCGGGCGGGATTTGAACCCGCGACCCGCGGCTTACGAGGCCGCTGCTCTAACCGCTAAGCCACCGGGGCTTGTTATTCGATTATTTAGGTTAGCTATCTTCCATTAACTGATAAATATTTTTCTTCGATCGGTTTAATCGTCGTCCTGTAGCATAGCCCTCTTTATTAACAAAATATTTTTGTGTCTTAATTATTCCATTAGAGTGTGGTCTCCTTGAATGATGAGATTAGAGAGGGTGACTATGTTCTACTGTATTTGGATGATAAGAGGACATATATGGTGAGAGCGGAGAGCGGGAAGGTTCTTCACACCCATAAGGGTTTTGTGAGGGTTGACGATCTTATTGGCAAAGAGTTTGGTGCACATGTGAAGAGTAATTTGGGAGCCGAATTTATAGCTTTTAAGCCAAGCATAAGAGACTATATACTTAAAAGTTCTAGGGGTACGCAGATAATTTATCCAAAGGATATAGCGCTCATAATTTTGTTCGGCAATATACAGCCTGGAAGCCATGTTGTTGAGGCTGGAACTGGAACCGGAGCCCTAACGACAGCGTTAGCAACCTATGTAAAGCCTAGTGGACGAGTATATAGCTATGAGGTTAGAAGAGAATTTCTGGAAATCGCCCGGAGAAATTTAGAGAGGGCTGGTGTACTCGAATATGTTGAACTGAAGAATAAGGATATAACGTTAGGTATAGATGAGAGCAACGTCGACTCTGTTGTTTTAGATATGGCGACACCCTGGCTTATTGTTCCACATGCCCACAGGGCGTTGAAGGGCAGCGGCACATTTATATCATTCAGCCCAACGATAGATCAGGTAATGAAAACCGTTGAGGAGCTAAAAATAAATAATTTTGCTAATGTGGAGACCATAGAATGCCTTATAAGAAAGATAAGGGTTGAAAAAGGGAAGACGCGGCCGGAAACGCTGATGACGGGGCACACAGGTTACATAGTTTTTGCGAGGAAAGCATCATCTCGAACTCTATAACATTCTATGAATACGTTTATTTCAAAAGATATTTTAATGAGAAAAACAATACCGAGGTTAGAGGTAATGGGATTGAGCAATCTACTACGAAGAGCAAGATTTGTCTGGAGTAACAGGTTACTTAGAACCCTACTTATGCTCATAATGTTAGTTATGAGCGTGTTCATTTTCCATAGGATTCTCACCATAATATTAAAAACAGAGTACCCGCTTTCAACACCAGAATCCTGGAGCATGTGGCCAACGATTAGCAGGGGGGATCTTCTAGTTATTCAGGGCGGGTTGAGGGGTGAAGACATCCGTGCAGATCCAAAAGACGGCGACATAATTGTTTTTAAAGATCCGAGGGGCGGCTCCATCCCCATAGTCCATCGGGCCATATATAAGAAGTATGATGAGAGCAGGGGGATGTGGTTTTTTAAAACTAAAGGGGATAATGTTGCTCATGAAGATTTTTGGATAGTGTGGGAGGACAGCATATATGGGAAAGTCATACTTATAATACCCTATTTAGGCTACATTAGGATTTATTTGGGCAATGAGAGGGGAATAGCGATTATAACCATTCTGATAATAGCTTTATTAGTATCCGAGAATTGGGATCTGATAAAGGGGAAGTTAGGCAGTAGAGGCGGCGAACCAAATAATGATCAGAAAACATCCTAAAAAGCTATAAATACATCCCATAACATAAAAGAGTTCAGGCTATTTAATTAAACGCTCGTCTGGGGGACGCGTTTTAATGTCTCAGCAAACGCAAGTTAAAGTTAGGATAGAGAACGTGGTTGCGTCAGCAACGCTAAACCAGAGAATAGATTTAAATGCGGTTGTTAAAGGTTACCCTGGAGTAGAATATCGCCCTGAGCAGTTCCCTGGATTAGTTTTTAGATTAAAGAGACCGAAAACAGCAACGTTGATTTTTAACTCCGGTAAGATGGTTTGCACGGGCGCAAAATCAGAGAAGGAAGCCCGTAGGGCTGTCATGAGGGTTATTAAGGAGCTTAAGAGAAGCGGAATAGTGATAGTTGGCAAGCCGGAATTAAAGATTCAGAATATTGTGGCTTCAGCAAATTTAAATGGGGTTATTGATTTAGAGAAGTCAGCCTATGTTCTAGGTAAGACCATGTATGAGCCGGAGCAATTTCCAGGCTTAATTTATCGAATGGATGACCCTAAGGTCGTCATACTTCTCTTTGCGAGTGGGAAACTTGTTTGCACGGGAGCTAAGAGGGAGGAAGACGTGTATAAGGCTGTAGAAAACCTGCAGAAAAAGCTTGAGCAGGAAGGACTAATATATTATGGGCAGAGGTGAATCCGCCTTCACAGGAGGCTTTTAAGCTGGTTTTCACCGAATACTTCGATCATTACATGTTAAAGGAGGTTATGGAAGAGCCGGAGGCTATTAGGAGAACCATTGAAGAAGAGCGGGAAAACATAAAGAGCATTGCGGGTGAAGTTGCATCTAAGACTTATGACATAGTTTATGTAACTGGGAGTGGGACAAGCTACCATGCTGGGCTAGTAGCTCAATATGTCCTCTCAAGCCTCGCGAATTTGACAACTAGCACCATACCGGCCTCAGAATTTCAGCGCTGGGTGCCATTAAACATCCCACGGAGGTCTCTAGTAGTGGCTATATCCCAGTCGGGTGAGAGCTCCGACATTATTGAAGCGGTTAGATACGCGGCTAAGAGAAAAATGAATGTGCTTGCTATAACGAATACCCCTGGAAGCACGCTTACGAGTCTAGCAGACTATGTGATAGTCCCGAGATCTGGCAAAGAATTCGCCGTTCCAGCGACAAAAACCTATGTAACTCAGCTGGCAGCCGTTTTCATGCTCGCCATCGAGCTGGCTACATGGAGGGGAAATGAACCTGAAGTCAGCGTTTTAAGAGAAAAACTTCTCTCTGCGCCGCTCTTAGTCGAGGAGACGCTTAAATCATACAGAGAAAACATTCGCGAGGTTGCTGCAAAATATAGAGACAGGAATTTGGTGTTTGCTCTAGGCAGTGGTCCAAACTATGCTACTGCCCTGGAGACCGCCCTAAAGCTTAAAGAGACATGCATGATTTTTGCTGAAGGATTCGCGGCACGGGAGTTTCTTCATGGTCCAATGAGGCTCGTTGATGAGAGGACGCTTATGATATTAATCTCCCCCCTAGACGAGATTAATGATTATATTGAGTTATCGAGAAGCTTCAGGAGTTTTGGCGCTAAAGTTATCTCTGTTTTGGAAAAAGCTGAGGGGTCTGGGCAGCTCCTCAAGTCTTTTGACGAAGTTTTCTTTGTTCCACAGGGTTTGCCTAAAATTTTCTCTCCAATAATATTTATTGTTCCGCTCCAGTTGTTTACATATTATGTAGCTGTCTTCAAAGGTTTAAACCCAGATAAGCCGGAAAAACTTGTAAAAGTGGTGAGGTGAAGTGAAGATAAAAGCCGTGATTTTCGATATTGAGGATACGCTATACGATTCTTCACTCCAGATGAGGATGGCGAGGCTCAATGCTATAAGAGCCATGATTGAAGCAGGTCTCCCAATAGATGTTGAGACAGGATATAAGAGACTTGAAGATATAGTTAGCGAATATGGTCCCCACTACGGCAAACATTTCGATAGGCTTCTTGAGCGTTTAGGGTTAAAATGGAGCCCGAGAGTTATAGCGGCTGGGGTTGTTGCGTACCGGGAGACCAGCCAAGCGTATTTAAAGCCTTTTCCCGACACTGTTCCAACTTTGATTAATCTGCGTGATCACGGGTATAAGCTGGGTGTCGCCTCGGATGGCTTGGCTGTTAAAGAGTGGCAAAAGCTGATACAGCTCGGTGTTCATCATTTATTTCATGCAGTTGTAATATCTGAGGAATGCGGGACTCTAGAATTAAACATCGAGGTTTTCAAGAGGTGTCTCAGAGAATTAAACGTTGAGCCCCATGAAGCCATTTATGTTAGTAGTAGATTAAATAAAGCTATAAGAAACGCGAATAGAGCTGGGTTAATAAGTGTTAGGCTTATGAGGGGCGATCACTGCGTCGAAGAACCGGAGTCTCCGGAAGCCTATGCGAAATACGAGATAGAGAAACTCCCGCAAATCTTTAGAGTTATTGAGGAAGAGTCAGTAGAAGCAGGGGATGTAATCCCTCGCCCTAAACTTAACCTTTAGCCTCGAAGCCAGATCCTGAATCCTAGATATGTCGATCTCTGGAATCATCACCGCTGTAATCTCTACGTCCAAAGATGCATCCCTAGCGCTTTTAACGAACTCGATAGCGCTTCTATAAGCATTCGTGAAAACTGGTCTACAAATCTTATTATATGTTTCTTCATCATGCCCATTTATGCTGACGCTCACCGCCCTGACTCCTGAATCCTTAAGCTCCCCTATAACGTCCCTTTTAGGGTTGAGGAGGAAGGCATGTCCATTCGTATCTAACCTAATACTGAGAAAGGGAAAATGCTCATTGATCCATTTTGCAACTTCCAGTAGGCAGTCAAGTCTAGCTGTCGGCTCGCCGAATCCGCAGAAAACAGTCTCCCTCCATCTTCTTCTAAAAATATGCTTCTTTAAATCCTCAATTATTTGTTCAACGCTGGGTTCGCTGCTGAGTTTAAGTTTGAAGCCCGCTATACCGCTCCAATAATGTTTAAAGCAAAAGTAGCAGTTGTTGGAGCAACGATTAGTAATATTTAGGTAGAGCGCATCATCTAACCAGTATACGAAGTCTTCACTCTGCCTCAAATATCCTCCCTCTCAACCCTAATACCATAAAATACCATAACCCAGCTATGTTAACCGTTGCTGTAGCAATTAAGGCTGAAGTGTAGGCTAGTAGGCATAAGGCGCTTAAAATGACGCCTACCGAGAAAACTTCTTTCTCCCCATGGATGTCAATTATTTCATCAGCAACCATCTTGAAAATAGCTGACGATGAACCGAAAATAGTTAGAAGAATACCTGCATCCGATGCCGATTCAGGGAATCGACTGAGAAGAAATATTGCGTATATCGGGTCGAGCAGACTTAACTTTAAGGGGCTTAAGGTGCCTGGTGTAACCATAAGGAGTAACTGTCCTACCTGCGTAAGCTCTGCCTCCAAAGAGCGAAACGGGGCATAAAAGTCTCTTTCAAAGCCTTTTGCCGTCTAAATCGATATTCTGGGTCCGCCTGCCCCAAAAAATAAGATATGGTTTTGGTTCAAATAAAAGTTACGGATGCGATAACTGGGTTGATTTGAAGTGTTCCCAGCCTTTCCTCTCTAGGATGGCTCTCTTCCCATCGATCTCTACACATATCCTTCTCTCACCTACGACTTCACCTATCTCCATCAGCTGTGCTCCAATATTTTTAAGAGCGCTTTTCGCCTTCTCAAACATTTCAGGCTTAACTGTGACGACGAGCTCATATTCTTCCCCGCCGTAGAGACTTAAGCTAATTGGATCAAGATTATATTCCTCCGCAAACAACATGGCTTCCGGCGCTATTGGAAGACTCCTGATGATAAAGCCGACTTTGCTGGCATCTGAAAGCTCATGAAGGCTCCAAGCTAAACCATCACTTGAATCTATCGACGCTGTTAACGCACCTAAATCCGCTAGAATTAAACCCTCTTTAAGACGAGCCTTTGGTAACAGAACCGACTCAACCAGCGGTTTCCCCACATTTTCTGGTGGGCTAAGCCCCTCAAGCAGTATCTTAAGTCCAGCGGAAGTTTTTCCAAAATAACCTGTAACCGCGAGTATATCACCCGGCTTAGCCCCACTCCGCTTAACAACTTTTTTCTCCTCACATAACCCTATTACTATGCAATCTATCACTAGGTCGGATGCCTCGTTAGTATCCCCGCCTATAATGAGAACACCGTACTCTTTCGCCCCATCATTTAATCCTAAACCTATTTCCTCCACTTCCCTCTCAGTCAAATTGGATGGTAAACCCAGAGAGACGAGGGCGGCTAAAGGCTTAACTCCTTTAGCCGCAAAGTCGCTGACGCTCATAACAATAGCCTTCCTCGCCGCCTGCCTAAAGCTCATGCCCGGTGGAACGTCGGTTCTGCCGACAAGCATATCGGCCTTTACGATAATTAGCCTATTATCATTGAGGCTGATTGCCGCCACATCGTCTCCAAAAGGAATAGGCATATCATGTATTAAACCAAGTTTTTCTATAATAATCTTTATTATCTCTCTTTCACCCAGATCCCTAACCGACTTCGCGGGGGATTCCATCACCGATATTACCCCTAAAATCCTAGCAATCTATCTAGGATAGAAAAGTCTTATAAGTTTTGACAGATTCGAGGAGGACGAGGTTTTTGAGGTCTTCTTCCGGTTTTCTAATATTATAGATTTTCACGTTTGGACATCTTCTCAGCATATTGATTTTCTCAGGATAATCGCCGCCGGGAAGAAGGAATATAACCACTTTGTGTCCAAGGTTCGATATATCTTCGATAACCGGTAGAGCCTCCTCAATATTCTGCCATCCGCAGTCAGTGATTATTACTATAAAGCAGCTGCCAGCATTTTCCGATATCAATCTTCTAACCTCATATATCGGAAATATCGTGTATTCATCGAAAGCCATTGAGAGAACCAGCTCCTTTAATTCGCTCGGAGAGTCCCATCCTGCGGAAACATAATTTGTCGAGAACGTGACCGCCGACGTTTGTCCACCAGCCTTATGAGCCGCCAGATAAGCGATGAAAGCCGCTATAGCTGCTTCATCATGGATCTTAGACATGCTGAGGCTTGAATCTAGAATAGTTATCTCCGACGGAACATAACCAGTTATAAGGGACTGCCCATGGAAAGTGGGTTCCTCAACCCACTTTAGCGTTGTGATCTCAGGTATTAATGGCCCCTCGTCGAGGCTTATGTCTAAATCTAAATCTTCAATGTCATCTTCAATATACCAGTCATCAGGGTATTTTACAACAGCCCAAACAGGCTTCCTAACCCTGCTTTCAGACAAGTAATGCATAATTATGTTCTCGGCTCTTGATCTATACCAGAACCTTTTCCAGAAAGCGTTATCGAAAATTTTCGAGCTTATTTTCTCATAGGGCTTTGAGAGCGAGCTTGGAAGGAAAGGCTCCTCTAAATTGGAGCCATAATCCGGCTTTTTAAGAGATTTTACCACAGCCGATTTCCCCCCTTCTCCATCTCCATACCCTCTCCGGCCTTCCTCAGTTTTTCCAGGTCCTTTCTTATGGGCGACGAGAACCTTCTTAACCATTCTTTCAGCTTTCTCTCTTTCTTCAGGCGGTAAACGGGGTTCAATCCATTGTTTAAAAAACTTCTCCGCATCGGAAAGCCTCTCTATCTCGCCGAAAATCTCCTCGAAGCTTCTTAGCGAGTTCGGTAGAAGATCCTCTCTGACCAGAATTACGTTATCCCGCAGGCCCTTCTCCACCCTTCTCTTTGAGAATAAGCCTGGGAAAATACTTTTTAGTCTAGAGAGCGCTATCGCCATCATCTGAACCTTCGTATGCCAAGGCTTATTAAGCAGCGTTATCGCCAGAAGCTCTTTAGAGACGTTTTCAAGAGCCTTATTGGATGGCTTACGGATGGGGTTCACTTGGAGATAAACTTCCTGGAGTAAAAGCTCAAGTAAAGATGAAGCATTCTTTATGATCCTCATGAAGTATGGAATCTCATCAAATCTTCTAGGGAGATAATTTATGTTGATCTGAAGGTCGGCGAAGAGATGCATTACTAGATAGGCGAAGTCCCAATCTCCAGTAACGCTGTAGGCAGCTTTTTCCAGGCTATATGCTGTTCTAGCATCGTATGGGCAGTAATGGACATGCGTTAACTCGTGACGAAAAAACCAGAGTAGATATTTATATGGGTCGCAGCCCTTAGGAATAATACCTGGATTTACACGGATCCTTCCATTAAGGGCTATAAAGGTTCCAGAGTCTTTAGGTTTACCGTTATCAACTATGAGCCTAACTGGTGGACAGCAGAGGTCTACCCACGCTTGGTTAAAAGCCTCCACCACATATTTAATATATTCATGTTGATCCTCCATTACTTCAGCCTCCACCTGCCGTAACCATAGCCATGGCTGCCATAATGAATACGCCAGCCCATTTGCGTCGCTATATCTTCACCCTGCTTAAGTAAGCCCTCACTAATCCATTTATCTTCAATCTTCATTAGCTCCTCGGCGAAGACAACGTCCTCCACAGCAGCTTCCCTTGCCAGCCTATATACTGATGGATCAAAACCCTTCATAATTTCGTTGAGCAGAGCCCACTGCCTTCTTACCCGCCTATTCTCCATCTTCGCCCTTTCCCTCTCAAGCAAGCCTTGTATATCAACCAGAATATTCCTTGCCCGAATTAAGCTTAGCCTATGTGGGAAAACCCATAAGGCCATTTGGAATAAATCGTCGATGTCACATTTTCCATAAAGCCATTTAAATGCCTTTGCGAGATTAATAAGCGTGACTGTGGCTCGCTCGCTTACGGGTTCTTTTATCATTCCGCATACTTCACGTATAAAATGGCAGCCTTCACAGAGCGTCGGCGGCTTAATTTCAGAATTCTCTTTGTCACGCACACAAGACTGGAAATCTCTAACCATTAAATTAATGTGTCCAGTTAATTCTACATCTAACTCTACATCCGCAACACTCATTCTAATCTCCTGAAGGTCATCAAAAGACAGTATTTGCGGCATAGATTCAACCAGGTTCCAATCGTATTTTTCCAGCATTTCCTGGAGCTGAAATTTCTCACTGAGCGTTAATGTTCTGAGGAACACGCATATATCGAATCTATCGTAGAATGGTGGTGGATGAACAAACGATGTTGCGTCTGAAGGGTTCTCGTTTGCGATTAAAACATAATCTTCGACCCTAGATTTCTGTCCGTAAGCCCAAACCTCACCGAACTGCATCAGATGATGTATGTTGGCTGTCGTATAGGGGTTTAGACGATTCAATTCGTCGATACCTTTCCCACGGCTTTTAACGAAGGCAGCCCAGAGAACCCGTTCAACACCCTCCTTCTCAAGCGACGGTATATGGAGTCTGCCGACAACCTCACCTCTCTTTACCTCAGAGGCTCCTGAGACAACGACAAAATCTTCGCCTGTGATGCCCTTAAGCAGCAGGAGCATAAGCGTCGATTTTCCAACCCCTCTTGGTGCACGTATAAGGGATGCTGAGCGCGGGTGCAGTTGATTCAAAACGAGTGCTCTAATGGCTTCCCTGTTTGCGACAAAGCGGCTCGCTATCTCCCTCTCTAACTCCATCACTTTATTTCGCAGATCCCGCGGCATCTATCTTCCTCCTAAAGTAAGGCTGAGAACGCTGCTATAAGCGTAGCCGCTATAAGCCCGTACACTATGATCTTCATTCTTCTGAGCTGGCTGTGGAGGCGAAGATTCTCTTCCTCTAAACCATGAAGGCGTTCTCGAAGCATCTTAGCGACCTTTTGATCTATAACGACTGTTTTAGAGGGGTCTTCGCCAAAATATATTAAATCCATTATGTCCGAAGAACCTTTCTCAACCATAACCCTATCTGTTTTATCCCACCATGTTAAAAGGCTCCTACCGTCATCTAGACGCTTCTTTTCGAGTGGAGCTTTCTTTGCTTCAACCTCCAGAAAGCTTCTATATTTTTCACTAGTATTCATGGTTCCAGACTCTATTATTAGGAAATTCTTCGGAGTTTAATTTATATTTTTCCTATCCATCTTCAGCCGTCATATAGCATGGATAAAAACTCTAAGAAGGCTAAATAGGAACCTGAACCTCTTAATAATTTGCGGTGAGCGTAAACTTGAGAGTTTCAGACATAATAGTTAGGTTTCTAGAGAAAATCAACGTAAACCTCATGTTTGGTTTACCCGGCTCTCAAACCTGCCCGCTATACGACAGCTTATTCGATTCATCGATAAGACATGTGCTCGTTAGGCATGAGCAGTCAGCAGCTTACATGGCTGACGCATACGCGAAATTCACTGGAAATCTAGGAGTCTGTGACGGAACTGGAGGCCCGGGTGCAACAAATCTATTGACAGGGGTTGCTACGGCATGGGTTGATAACACACCCATGCTGGTTCTCACTGGACAACAGCCCCTAAATCACTTGAATAAGGGAGCCTTCCAGGAAATCGATAATGTATCGCTTTTCTCCCCGATGACAAAATGGTCCACGATGCTGATTAACCCGGAAAAAGCTATTGAGACATTGAAGAGAGCTGTTAGGACTGCTTTATCCGGCAGGCCTGGTCCAGTGCACTTAAATCTGCCGGTGGATATTCAAGGCAGGCATGTGGAATTCGATGATGAAGAGGTCTTGATGGGGGCTTCGCAGGCTCTTTCCATATTTAAACCTTGCGGCGACCCCCTCGCCGTAGATGCTGCGCTTAATATTCTCATTGAATCTTTTAAGCCGGTTATTATTTCAGGTGGAGGAGTGCATTACTCCAGCCGAGCCTGTAGAGAACTCAGAGATTTAGCAGAGTACTTGAATATCCCGGTTGCTACAACATTTAATGGCAGGGGGGCTTTT
>JAOAJJ010000180.1 GCA_026414245.1 Candidatus Bathyarchaeota archaeon | reverse complement strand
CAATATGTCCCGCGGCTTTGAGGGATAACCCTTGGTTGATGTTTGGCTACCCTATGGCGCAACTGAGGTATGCGTTAGAATCCCCACTGAGAATCTGCGCAACACCATTAAGGCGCAAGATAAAGATAGCCTAAAAAACCTGGAGGAAGAAGTGGGGAAAGCTGTCAGGAATCCTCTCGGCTCTAAAAGACTGCTGGATATAATTAAGCCTGGTGATAAGGTTGCATTAGCCTTAAATATATCGGATCCATCGCTGTCTAAAATAGTGATTTCTTCACTAATAAGCGAAGTCTCTCAGCTTGGACTAAAAAATGATGATTTTACGGTTATTCTCACCTGTAATCCTTTTGTTCCAAAAAAATCTAGCTTATTTAGCCAAATTAGGGATGAGTTCTCCCCCCTCGGGGTGAACGTTAAGATACATGACCATTTCACCAGCGCCAGAGCATTCATTGGAGAGGTTGAGGGAGGGATGAAGGTCTACCTGAATAGAGATTTCGCCGAGTCTCCCATTAAGATCACAGCGAGCATTTTAGAACCCAACCCCTACACCCTTTACAATTGTAGTAAGTTCGGGGTTGCTTTGGGGCTATCTAGCATGGAGACTATTGAAGGTATTTTTGCGTCAGCTCTCAACATCGAGAATCTTGGAGAAACGGTGTTTAAGAGCATTTCCAGCGTTTCACAATCCGTGAAAGTTGATTTTAATTTGGAGATTGTTAGAAACTTTAGGGGTGACATAGTCGGGGTCTTCGCAGGGGGGCTTGAGGAAACATTAAGTGAGGGCATTAGGACTGTTGACTCGCTCTTTAAAATTCAGGTAGAGGAGAGAACCGATGTAACGGTCGTCAGTCCAGGAGGCATGAGATTTGACAGAAGCATTTTTAGTGCTTGTGGCTGCCTAGAGAATGCGCTTAAAGTCACTAAGAGAAATGGTGTAATTATACTTGTTGCCGAATGCTCTGAGGGTTACGGAGACATAGAGATGCAGAAAACAGTGGAAAATTTTGGGGATAATATAGAATCATTAGAGAAAGATTTGAAGAAAAAGTTTAGTATAAGTGGCTTTATAGCCTATCGATTCCTAAGAGCTCTGAAGAGAACCAACATATTTATGGCTTCAGCCATACCCGATCATTACGCCAATAAAATTTCAAGACTGAAAGTTTTTAGGGTGGCGAACGATGCTCTGAAACGCGCGCTAGGCGGGTTTGAGAGGAAACCTAAGATTTCAGTGATTTTTCATGGGAACTTGGTGATCCCTGTCGTGAAGGAGCCGGAGCCTAAACCTGCCTAAATAGGAGAAACGATTTTTAGATAGTAGTTTAGCTAATTGATTTTGCTGGCTGGGGTGAAAAAAACGTATACTATAAGGAGATTTAGGCTGGAAGATTTAGACCAAGTGATGTACATAAATAGAACTTGTCTTCCAGAAAATTATTCGACCTACTTCTTCATCGACTTATACAAGAATTTTCCGGAAACGTTTATAGTTGCTGAAGAGGGCAATCGGGTCGTCGGCTACATTATGTGCCGTATTGAAGGCGGTTTTTCTGGGTTCAGCTTAGTTAAGAGGGGGCATGTTATATCGATAGCTGTTCTACCGGAGCATAGGCATAAAGGGATTGGTGAAACCCTGCTTAAAGAGGCTCTTCAATCCATGATGAATCATGGTGTGAAAGAATGTTATCTGGAGGTTCGGGTTAGTAATACGCCGGCAATAAATTTATATAAGAAGGTTGGGTTCAAGATCGAGAAAGTTATCAGAGGGTATTACTCTGATGGAGAAGACGCCTATTTAATGCGTATAAAAATGCCTTAAAATGAAAAGATAGAGTGTTTGAAGATGAGGAAGGTTCGCATCTCAAGGGAGCAGGTTGAGCATATAGCTGAGCTTGCGCATATAGAGTTAACTGAGGAAGAAAAGAACCTCTTCACTGAACAATTTAACAGAATCCTCGAGTTTTTTGAAAAGATTGATAGCGCCAGAACTAATAATGTGCCGCCCACATATCATGTCTTCGACTTGGTAAACGTTTTACGTAAAGACGAGGTTGGAGAACCGCTACCTAGAGAAAGCATTTTAAGGAACGCTCCGAAAAGAGAAGAGAACTTCTTTAAGGCTCCTAGAATTATCTAAGCTCCCCTCTAATAGGAGGATGGATCAGTGAGGTTGTATGAACTATCGGCGACGGAGATCGCTGATCGAATAAAAAGGCAGGAAGTAACAGCGGAAGATTATGTCAGTTTAATAGCTGAGAGAATCCTTAAGGTTGAAGGGAAGATAAATGCCTTTATATCTGTTGCAATCAATGAGGCGTTAGATAAAGCCAGAGAGATTGATCGTAGGGTGAGTAGAGGGGAGAAGGTTGGCAAGCTGGCTGGTGTAGCCGTAGCGGTTAAAGATAATATATGTACGCTGGGAATCCGAACAACGTGCGCCTCACGGATGCTTGAGAATTTTGTGCCACCCTACGATGCTACTGTTGTTAAGAGGCTTAAAAGTGAAGACGCGGTAATAATCGGTAAGACGAATATGGACGAGTTTGCCATGGGTTCAACCACTGAAACCAGCTACTTTAGACCTACAAGAAACCCATGGGATTTAACCAAGGTTCCAGGAGGTTCCTCTGGTGGGAGCGCAGCAGCCCTAACAGCTGATGAAGCCACATTAGCCTTAGGCTCCGATACAGGCGGCTCGATAAGATGCCCTGCCAGCTACTGCTCGGTTATAGGGCTTAAACCTACATATGGTTTGGTAAGCCGTTATGGGTTAATAGCCTACGCCAACAG
>JAOAJJ010000179.1 GCA_026414245.1 Candidatus Bathyarchaeota archaeon | reverse complement strand
ACCCTAAGCTTATCGGAGTCGCCGAGCTTAGCTACCGCGAGATTATCAGCATTTATCTTTAAGACCGCTATATCTAAACCTCTATATGCTCCAATAAACCTGGCTTCAAAAACACGCCCATCAGCCAGCGTCACCATTATTCTTTCCGCGCCCTCAACAACATGATAATTTGTTAGAATATAGCCCCTCTCATCGAATATAAAGCCTGAACCGATGCCCTCAACTGGAACCACCTGATAAAAAAAGTCATGGAAAACCTTTAAAGTATTGATATTCACAACGCTCCTACTCGCCTTCTCAATCATCTCAACAACCTTATCCTCACTCATAAATCTCCCTCAAACTAGGGACAGTAATTTAATAGGTAACCATAAAATATAACTATCGCAGTGAAGCGATAAAATTATTGGAAAGCAACGCGCGGGGGTGGCAGAGATAGGTCAAATAGATAGACTAGACCAAATGCGCGGAGCATGTGGCAACAAACGTAAGCCACGTGCGTGTAAGACTCAAGATCCCGAATAGATGGGGTATCCCGTCCCGAAGGGGTTCGTGGGTTCAAATCCCACCCCCCGCACCATGCCCGAACCCCCACTCCTACTCGCGTTTTCTGAATAGTTTTACTCCTTTAGGGTTAGATTCATTTACAAATTCCTTTACCGCATAAAAGCGTTCTCTCCATTTTTGTCCACCACTCTTACGTGGCAGAGGCTCCCGGAGTCAGGGCTGAAAGATTCATTGAGTAATTAACCTAAACCTAATTTAAGATACTTTCCATTAGTCGCTCTTAAGAAAAACTATAATTTTTCGTAGGGTATTAAAAAGTGAAATAAGCGTTGACTGAGGAATGAGTGGTATGGAAGAGCTATTGAGGGGGTCGTTATTGATTTTAATGCTCATTTCTTCATCTTTTTCCATATTTTTTGTTCATCTTTCTATGGCGTACGAAAACTTAAATTTTCCTTTAGATGCTCAAAGCCGGGTTATCTCGGAAGTATATGACCCTGTGGGTGATGTACCTGAATCACATGGTTTTATAGATGTTGTTGAGGCGAGGATACTGCAAATAAACCCCAGTTTACTGCAGTTTGAGATGAGACTAAATGCTCCAGTACCTATCAACCCAGAGCACGTTCTAATCTATGTTTGGCTGATTGATACCGATCAGAATAGGGATACGGGGCAGAGACATGTTTTTGTTGGAAGCGAATTTAATATTAGATTGGCTTTTTATGACGGGCATTGGCAAGGATACATAGATGATATATGCCCTCCTTACAGAGGAGGCAAAGTTCCTGTTTTTGTCGATAATAACATCATCTCAATAATTGTTAACCTAAACTTTTTAGAAGGAGCTAAGCGGTTTGACTGG
The DNA here is from genome assembly GCA_026414245.1 of Candidatus Bathyarchaeota archaeon. GTDB lineage: Archaea > Thermoproteota > Bathyarchaeia > Bathyarchaeales > DTEX01 > DTEX01. Next base: position 1,444 of record JAOAJJ010000179.1, on the reverse strand, counting down.
GAGATCTCAGCCGATGATGGAAACATGCTTGATATTGCAAATACCTATGCAACTGCTGAGGTCTCTTTTAGTCTCCCGAATCCGGGTGAAATCTCTGAAATCATAATTTCTCCGCCTTCTATAGTTCTTAGGGATGGGGTTACAAAGGCATGGATATCTGTAGTTCTTAAGGATGCAACTGGCGCTTTAATACATAATTTTTCATCCATTAAGTTTTTTGTAGATTATCCCTCTATGGTCTCAGTTTTAGATTCTGGGCTGATAATCGCAAGCCCGGGAAGATTTGGATCCTGCTGAGTAACAGCAAAGGTTAATGGGATTCTCAGCGATCATCATGTTAAGGTGGTTGTTGGTAGCGTCAGCATTATCCCGCCTATAATGTTGTTATCGATCACGGGTAATCGAACTGGAAAGCTCGCTTTGCAAGTTCGCGACGCCTATGGTAATGAAGTCGCCCCCAGTAATATCAAATTTTATGGTAGTAATCCTGTAGTAACGGTTACCGATGATGGGATTGTGACAGCGATAAGGCCGCCTCAAGTATTTTGGGAAACCCCCTATATATCTGGTTGTGCTAATGGTATTTGGGCTACTAATGCTGCAGTAATCAGAGTGACAAATGATAGCTTGGGGATTACTTTAGATCCCTTTGTGGGAAGATATATTACTTTTTATGTTCCAAGAGAACCTATTCAGGGATTTGATTATCAGAGGATATTCAGAGAATGGGATGTCCTCAGAATAACAGATTTAGCATACGAAATAATGTATAATGTTACTAATTATCACCCATTTGATGGGGGCACACAATTCTTAGTTAATGATCCGGGCCATGGAGTAGAAGGCACGGTTCCATGCGGGCTTTCTGGCAATCCTATAAGGCTTGGGACTGATGTAGATAAACCTGTACATGGCAGCTGCATGATAGTTGCATGGGGTGAAGGTCATCCGCAGTGGGGCGTATATTTTCATGAAATAGGGCACAATTTTCTTGGTGGCGGGATAAAGATATGGCAGTTTATGCCCGGATTATCTTCGGATATAGTGTATTCTGAGGGCTTAGCAACGGCGCTGGGAATGTATGTTGCAAAGATGTTACAAAAGCATTCCTCTCATTTCGGCATCCCACAGAGGATTTTAGATAATATCATGTCTTCGGTATGGCATTTCGGTTTGACGCCAGATTTAGACCAGTATGTGAATAAGGGAGCGCGCTATAGTGATATGACGCCTAGCGTTCTTGACGATATGATAGATGTCATATGCTCGCATTATGGATACGAGAGTCTATGCAGATTCTACTCCCTATTTCTTCCAAGAGACATACCCTTCAATTTTACCATTGATTCTGAAGCTAAGCAAGCTACTCTTTTCGTGGCGGCACTTAGCGCCGCAGTTAAGGCTGATTTGCGAGCACAGTTTAAAAGCTGGGGCTTTCCAATAG
>JAOAJJ010000178.1 GCA_026414245.1 Candidatus Bathyarchaeota archaeon | reverse complement strand
CCAGTATGGGTTCCATTAATGCTCACTTTCATTCTTAGCTATGACTACTGATTAATTTAAGTTTTGTTGTAGATACCCACTATATTGGATGCTGCTCTAGGAAAACAGCTCGCATATGTCGCCCCGAAATGGTCGGATGCCTAAGATACAAGTATTCGAGCGCTAGAAGAGTAATTTAGGTTTAACGGGAAACCATAATATGAACCATGAGACTTGTATAGAAATTAACAATATAAGTAGTATTCTCAGTTTTTTGGGATAAACTAAGTATTGAGATACCCCCATATATAGCCCAGGTAAAGTTGCACAAAAATAGAATGGGTAAACCCACCTACGCAAAAAATAGGCTAAAATAACGTATGGAAGAAAGTTCGCCGCGGTCCATAAGAAAATAAAAAACGCTGTTAATCTCCTTTTCTTCACTGTTTCTATTAGGCTTACCGGCATAATTAACCATGTGCTCCACCATAGAGGCGTATATATTCCATAGTAGGCTATGGGATAATATTCACGAAAATCTCCATTAATAATCTCCGTCACCTTAGCAATATAATATGGGATTGGAGGGAATGGGTTTAATGGATCAATCCATCTCAAAGGAAGAATGACTTTTTCAGGATCATCGTATTGAAGTATACTATGGTAACTAAGCATGTAATTTAGATGGTTGAGCGGATTACCATTGAAAATCCCGTAAGCAGCGTCATAAACCCACAGGCCAACCATGAGAGTCACAAAAGCCAAAAGAATCACCCTCATTGATGGAGTAAGCCATTTAAGGATGGTTTTAATCCTAAGCCCTCCATTCTTAAAAACCTCTTTAGCTAGTGGAAAGAGAATTATACTGAGACTAAAAATGGAGCTTATTTTACATAGTAACGCTAAACCGAAGAGTAAACCGCTGAAATCATACTTTTCTCTGACTAGCATGATGCTTGCGGCAAGAACAAACATTAGGGCGGTTGCATCAAGCATGCCTATCTGCCCAATATTAAAGGCCATTATGTCAAACGCAAACAGTAATGCCGCTGAAAATGATGCAAACTGATTTTCGGTGAGAATTAATACAAGTAAATACAGTAAGCCTATGGATACTGTACTAAACAAGATTGAGAAAAGCCGCCAGCCGAGCGGGTTATCCCCAAGAATCATGATTCCAAGGGCGATCAATATTTTAACTAATGGCGGGTGTTCATGATTTGTTGACTCACCTCTAAGAAGCAGCCTTGCAGCCTTAACATAATATGTTTCATCGAAGACGAAACCCGTTTCATAATATCTTTCCCCGGGTTCAGGTCCAGGAAAATTCACGATCAATAATCTGACGGCGGCAAAGGATAAGACCAGAAAAACGGTGGCAAAATTGAAGTTCTTAAATGACTTGAGACATATATATCTGAATCCATTCAAAACCCCCTTATATCCAACCTCTAATTTATTCTTAATTCCTCTGTAGAATTGAAGAAGAATTTTCATGTTTAGAGAGCGGTTTTCCATGATGCCCCTAATTCCCAGCAAAATAACTGTTATCAGGCTTAGCGCCCCGATTGCTGTTATAATGTAGATGTTTAATTTGTTTAGAAAGTTAAGGTGTGGATTTACGTAGCTCGCAAGGCTGAACGTGTATAAATAGTAGTTAAGGAGCCAGTGTATTATAATCGGGGTCTGAAAACCATAAGCTAAGTATGCCAACCCCATGATCACGCCCTGTATAAACGTCGATAAAATTTTCCCAGCACCCCACGTTGACTGGGGAGCATAATGCGAGAGACCGAAAAATGCCGAAGTTAAAATAACCATCAACCACTCACTAGCATTTATTCCCTTCAGGAAACCAAATTCCGTAACAGTCTTTAGATATGCGGTTCGTTTTCCACTTTCAGGATTAATAAAGATTAGAAACAAAAGTTTTATTTTTTCCCTCTGCGAAACGTTAAGTTCGCTTGGTTTAAGCGATGTTAAAATATGGGTTACTGAGAAAACACCTATCGGTAGTATGCGGAAAACAACTTCTTCAACCAAAGGTGATATTGTGATTTGCAGAAAAGCTACTAGGGGATCAGCGGAGACAGGGGCTTGGCCGATCGGTATGCCGAAAGACTCCTCAATCAAATGGATAATTTTTGATGTAATATAGGCTAAGCATGATAGAAGAGGAGCAGCAAATAGCGGGTCTCTCATCAATTGATTTATATTCTCCTTAAAGATCCATCTGAGACCCTTAAAAACAGAGCTCTTCCTAAAGGAGGTGAGAAAACATAAAATATATATCGAGGAAAAAGCGGCGAAAAGAAAACCTATATTGGTCTCGACTTGCAGATTTAAAAGCTCAATTAAAAAACTTGATCTAAATGTATAAACCTCAGATAACCTTTCAAGGAAGATAAGCCAAAAACCAAGCGGTATGCTAATAATCATGTATAATAGAAGCGTAGACACCAACACGAAAAACACGGTTTTTAACAGTAAGCTATCCACTCTAATCAAATTGGACACCACTATTCCAGCATAGAAAATACCAAGTTGCCTGAAAAACTAGTATTTCGGCCGATAGTCGCCAAAACATCTCTAAATATGAGTTCAATATAAAAAAAGGAGGGGTGATTTTACACCTTCCTTCTTCTTGAGCCCACTATCCATCCTACCGCTACGCCAACTACGAGTGCGCCTACCCCAGCCCCAGCGACACTAGTAACATCTAATGTCGGAACAGAGACTGTAACTGTTTCAGCGGCCTCTGTTACGGTAGTAGTTCTAATAGATGTCGTAGTTACAGTGGTGGTTATAGTCGTGGTTATAGTGACAGTTGTTATTCCCGGAGTTACGG
>JAOAJJ010000177.1 GCA_026414245.1 Candidatus Bathyarchaeota archaeon | reverse complement strand
GGAGATGTGTATAAGAGACAGGTTATAGGCTTGGTGGGCCGTTACCCCACCAACAACCTGATCGGCCGCAGCCCCATCCTCAGGCGGCTCTAGAAGCATGGTTCTAGAACCCTTTTGGTGAGGAACCATTCCAGGCCTCCTCACCTATCGGATATTAGCCCCAGTTTCCCGGGGTTATCTCCGTCCTGAGGGTAGGTTAGCTACGTGTTACGGAGCCGTCCGCCGCACCCTCCCCGTTGGCTGGAGGGCGCCGACTCGCATGGCTTAGTCCCACCCCGATAGCGGTGGGGTCCGGCAGGATCAACCGGAGTTGGGGAGCCGTCGCGTTGCTTTTGGCGGCGGGGTTGGCGTTAAGCCCGCCTTGGACCTTAGCATTTTTGGGCTAAGGTCCGCATTGATTGTGTCCGCAACTGGAGGTCAATGCTTCATTAGGAGGCTGAAGCGCCTCCATTTATCTGCATTGACGCCGCCGTCGCGGACCTCGATATATAGTTTCGTTTCTTCGTAAATAAATACTTTTTGGCTTTATTAATAAAACTTATCAGTTGATTAAGCTAATATCTCTAATGTTGTCTGGGTTTGAGAGGATGATTATGAGTCTTCCCGACAAGGTTCGTAGTGTTTTAGAGCCGTTTATCGAGGATTTAAAGTCTCGTGAGACTACTTCTGGCATAGGGTTGTTTGGCAGCTGGAGCCGCGGGAATGCTGTTCCAAGTAGTGATATAGATTTCTTGATCGTTGAAAATAGGGATTTTGACTATGAGCGGGTCGAGAGGATAGAAGTAAACAATTGCCTCGTAGACCTGGTGTATATACCGAAACGCTGGATACTTTACGGTATTCCGGCAGAAATAGACCAGAAGATCTATGAGTTACAAGTGTTATTTGATAGGGATGGTTCGCTGAAAAAAGCTAGGGATCTTATGGCTAAAGTCTACTGGAGACCTGAGAGGGTTGAGATTAGAACCGAGGCTTACCTTATTGGGGCTGATACATATTTAAGTAGAGCGAGGTTAGCCTTCCATAGAAATGACTATCAAAGCGTCAAGGTTAATTCGATTAGAAGCTTCAGATCTCTCATGAAGATTCTGCTCGAGGTGGGGAGAAAACTTATCTCAGATAGCTCCTTCATCAGGAGCCTGGAAGATGCGTCTAAAGGTTTAGGGATGCAATCTTTTTACGAGAATTACATCAGTATATCGGGTTTACTTGGGCTTGACAAGGCTAATATAAAGACTATGCTCAACACGCTCTCGTCTAGCTGGAGGGGAATGATAAACTTCATTAGAGGACACTCGTCTTTCCTGAAAGAAGCCCACCCGAAAATCGGTGCGAAAATCAATTATTACGGGCGGGAGGAATTCCTTAAAGGTTTAATTGCTAGAGCAAGTAGTCTTGTGGATGAATCTGCATCTATTGAAGCAGCCCACTACATTTATCACACATTCGCTGACGCCCTTGAAAACTACATTTATTTCACATGTATCGTTGAAGGCGTAAAATTCGATTATGCAACGATTATGAAGTTTCTAGGAGAATCAAGAAAATCGCCTACAGAGGTGTTTCAGGGCGCCGCCGATATTCTAGGAGTCAAAAATATTTCAGTCCAAGATGCCGAAAAGATCCTCAAGTCTGTTAATGAAGCCGCTGTGAATATAAGGCAGAGAAGAAAGGATTTAATAATGCGCTTCATAAGCTAAGAGCTGCCAAAAAAGAAATAAGCTTGTAGAATCCTTAATATACTACGGCTACGTGAACGGCGCATAAGCCCGGTGGTGTAGCGGTCAAGCATAGTGGGCTCTGGACCCACTGACGGGAGTTCGAATCTCCCCCGGGCTACCAACCTCATTCTTGTGAAGGTTTAAAATGTATTGTGGCAGTCTAGTCTTTCTTTTTAAGGCTTTTAGCTGCCTTCCGAATATTTTGATTGTTTTCGAATATAATGGTTTTTGAAATCCTATAATTCAATGATTGCATATTAACATAAAGTATCGCTGCCTACCCTCTCCCCCCTCCTCCCATTATAGTCCCACTTGAGCTGCCTTGAAAAGAGCCTAAATCTTTTTAAGTCTTGAAGTTGTAAGGCTACATGTATCTCTCGGTGGTTGGGTTGGGTTTCATCCATTTGTATACTGGTGATGGTGAGGGCAAATCTATAACGGCTTTCGGTTTAGCTTTGAGGGCTGTTGGTCATGGCTACAGGGTGGTTATAGTGCAGTTTATGAAGGGTAGGAAAGATATTGGCGAGTATAAGGTTAAGGATAGGCTTGCGCCAAACTATGAGATCAGGCAGTTTGGGCGTAGAGAGTTTATCGATTTAAAGAATCCGAGCCCGGTTGACTATATTTTGGCAGAGCGAGCGGTTAATTTCGCTAGGAGGGCGCTTAGCCAGAAGCCCCGCCTCCTAATTTTAGATGAGGTAAACCTTGCTGTCTCTGTTGGGTTAGTCCAGCTTAACGATGTTCTTAACCTACTAAACAATATACCTGAATCAACCACAGTTGTATTGCCTGGAAGAAATGCCCCTATGGAACTTATTGAACGTGCTGATCTGGTTACCGAGATGCGTGAGATAAAACATCCATGGCGGATGGGGGTTCAAGCCAGGAGGGGAATAGAATACTAGGTTTTTCGAGAAAACTCCCCTTCACCCTCTTTAGCGGTTTTCTGCGCCGACGTAATTTTTTCTCTCTCGCAATAAACAATGTATATGAATATTAATGCGAAGGCGACAAGTATCAGAACACGGATAAGGATGCTGATTACATCAAAGTATTGTTCGACGCTCATTTCAAATCAACCTAAAATTCTTTCCGAGACTACATATT
>JAOAJJ010000176.1 GCA_026414245.1 Candidatus Bathyarchaeota archaeon | reverse complement strand
CCCTTAGGTCCGAGAGAACTCCTAACAGCTTCAGCAATGACTCTGGCAGCCATAATATTATTATGCTGAGCCTCTTTACCCCTAGATCTCGTCGAACCTTCCTTCAATATTAAAACGGGAATTCTGCTTGAAGCGGCTGCCATGATTGATCCCCTCGAGGGCTTATTTAAGTATAACATATTCAAACAAACTTCCTTTTATATACTTTTCGATGGATTTAGGCGTTTTGGCATGTAAGCTTTTATCTTCAAGAGAATCTATTCTAATCTATTGTGTGATGGATATTGGTGATAAAGGATCTTGAATCAAAAATAATCCGCTTAGAAGACTTGCTGCAGAAGATTTCCGGCGAAATATTGGCTAATGTTCTCTACGAGAAATTTTCTCCTGGGGAGCTGCTGGCAAAATCGGAAGATGACATAAATGCCATGAGGAAATTGGCTGATGAGATGAAAGACTATATGCTTCTGCTTAAACCGGAGAGAGCCTCATCGATAAGGAGATCTTACAGGGAGTTTATGCAGCCAATCAACAGTTTTCTTGAGATTCTAAAGAAGCAGGCTGAGCCGCATCAGAACCTATCGAAGCAGGCATTAGATTATTTGAGGAGAGCTGTTACAGTGGGACAAGACTTCATTGAATTATCTAGAGACATAATTAGAGCCCCCTCGAAAACGATTCTCGAGATACTGAGGCTCAAAGAGATTTGTGAAGCCAAAGATTATATTTCAAGGGTTTCCATCCCAGAAGCTGTCTATGTAAGACTTGAATACTTTAGAAAGAGCATGGAGTCCTTAAAAACGAGCCTATCACGCCTAGATCAATCAATCCAAGAGTTGCGAAGACAAATAAGCAGGATTGAGGAGGAGATATCTAAATTTCAGCAACAGCAATAAAAGTGAAGTTAAGATATCTTAGAAATAATTGCCGGTGCCGGAAATGTCAATGGTAGATGTAACTGCTAAAAATGAAGTTTATCGTGAAGCTACAGCACGCGGGCAGATAAAGCTGAGAGCTGAGACAGTTAAGCTGATCAGGGAGGGAAAGGTTGAGAAGGGAGACCCATTATATACGGCTAAAATATCTGGCACCCTAGCAGCTAAAAATACTTCAATACTCATACCGCTCTGCCACCCGATTCCCATAACAAACGTTAAAATTAATGCAAGAATATTAGACGAAAACACTATTGAGGTTGAATCCACTGTGAAAACGCGGGCTCAGACTGGGGTTGAAATGGAGGCTTTAGTCGCAACGTCAATTGCGTTACTGACAATATGGGATATGGTTAAACAATATGAAAAGGATTCGGAGGGGCAATACCCATACACTTTAATCCAAAATATATGCGTTGTCAGAAAGGTGAAAAGGTAATTGAGTGAAACCGTGTCTAGGCATAGATCTGAAGCCCCGAAAACCTTAAACTTTGCTGTAATAACTTGCAGCACTTCCAGATACAGAGAGTATGTTGAGACGGGGAGAGTAAATGATCCGAGCGGTGACCTAATAGTTCAAGTGCTTAAAGAGAATAGGCATAAGGTTACTCTGCGGAAAATGGTTACAGATGATAAAGAGATGATTCAGAAAGCTATTACAAGAGCCCTAAGATCGCGCAAGGTTGACGTGATATTGATATCTGGTGGAACAGGTATAAGTCCTAAAGACGTGACGATAGAGGCTGTTCAACCATTACTCGATAAGGAGCTACCCGGCTTCGGCGAAATATTCAGAATACTCAGCTACCAGAAAATAGGATCAGCGGCTATTTTAACGAGATCAATGGCGGGGGTATCGGGCAGAAAAGCCATATTCTGCTTACCGGGTTCACCGCAAAGCGTAGATTTGGCGCTTAAGGAGATAATATTGCCTGAAATTGGACATATAATAATGCATGCACGCGGTTAATGCGACTCCACTATCTCGACATGCTAGATATATAAGACACCATCTCCTCGGTGAGATTTAACCACCTAGCTATTCTATTTCCAACCTCTGGGTTATTTTGAAGGATTATCCGCAGATATGGTAAAACTTCAACTATCGCACGTGAAGACGACATGTGACACTTTTTCCCAATCCTTCTACCAATCTCCTCAAGTAGTTCCCTCTCCTCTTTAGTGCTGGATGCTACTTTTATACGTTCTGGAAACCTAAATGGAATCCAGCCTGAAGACTTCTTACTCCATGAGAATGCAACACCAGCCGTCATTAGGTCAATGATGTAGGGGAGGAAAGACCAATCTCCAGTCTCCTTAAGAATCCCGCGATAAACATCTGCCCTTGCAAGGGCATCTATTGCAGCGGCTAGTTCAGACGGATTCTTAATATGGTATGGAATATTCTCATATATCCATTCAAAAAGCATGTCTAAATCTACATCAGCCATATTTACAGCGTTTCTAGCCATTGAAGCGCTCTTCGCATAGAAAATCATCCTTAAGACATTGAATATCTCCTCTTTCCTATCACGAGCCGCCAGCCAAGAAACATCTTCATATGTAAGCTTATCCTTGCCCTGCGCTAACGCCTGAAGATCCAGTATCGCTGACCTAACATCACCGCTACTTCTCTCAGCTATGAATCTTAAAGCTTTTTCATCGGCGATAATACCCTCCCTAGCGCATATTCTCGCTAAATGCCTTGAAACCTCAGTTACAGAGAGCCTTTTGAACTCAACAATCAAGCAAAGTTTTCTCAACTGTGCAAATTTGGGGTCGAAAGCATCGTTTGCAATTAATATAATCGGGGTTCTCGTATTCTCTATCACATCTATTATTGCTGCCAATCCGCCAGAATCAGCTGAGCCAGTTAAGCCATCCACCTCATCAAACACTATAATCCTACTTTGGCCAAATAAGGAGCTGAACTGCGAGGCTCTTCCAGCAAAGCGTTTAACAGACTCCCCAGTTC
>JAOAJJ010000175.1 GCA_026414245.1 Candidatus Bathyarchaeota archaeon | reverse complement strand
GTGTATAGGTATAGAAATAAACCCGCTATTGGAGAAGAGAATTAGGGAGAAGCTAAAGCTGGATCATGTGCCATTAACTAAATATATCTAAATTACTTACCTGATAAGCCCTCTTTTTTAGCTCCATTTATATATTTTGTTCTTTCTTTAAGTGATAGAAATCTCCAAAGAAGTATTTGTCTTCTCAAATCATCTATGAAATCATATGAGCCCTTAACCCATATGCTTTCTTCACCGCTTATCTTTTGAATTGAAATTAAGAATGAATAACTCTTCTCTGTTTCAATCCATTGTGCAAATATATCAACTAACTCTTTTACATTAGCTTCATACGGTGCAAGTGAAACCATCAGTCTTATTCTCGGGCCTTCAAGTTCTGAGAAGTTTATTTTAACATCATCCACTCTAAAGCTCGGTCTTTCAATCCCTGTTCCAAGATAATACTCTTTTAGAAATAATATTAAGCCCTTAACTTCTTCGATTTGATTTATTCTTAATGGTAATGGCATTTCCCATAGGCCGCTTTTAGGTTTTGTTGAAGGCTTCCATTTTCTCTCCAATGATGGTGTTATTAACTTTGATGCTACATAAGCTGGATAATAGGATGAGAGTAAAGATGCTAGTAATTTTGACATTAGGCTCTCTAACAATAGCGAAACTTTATGGTCTATTTTGGCACCACTCCGGAGACCCCTTGGGATTTGGAGCGCAAGGATACTGGTATCTTCCAGGCTCATTGTTAGGCTATTATCCAAGCACCTATGGTCTTGAAAATGCGAATTACGCTAGCTTCATAACAACTACATTACAGACTCCATATGGCGGATGCTGGTTTGTTAGGTGTCACGGAATAGGACCATGTGGGCTAAGTGGCTTATATAAGTTCGCGAGAGAGTCTATGGCGAACTTCAAACATGTGCTTTTAGGCGGATTACTGCTAATTATTATTGGAGTGCCATTCGCATATACGCTATACATGTGGCTAATAATACGTGGAGGTGGAATAGTTCGCACATCTGGTTGGGGCTCATGGGTTCATTGGTGGAAATATGGTTATAGTCTCACTGGCTATGGCTCTGGCATACGTGGGGAGACTAGCTATGCAGCTCCACTTATATGGCACGCAATAGGCTTCATTCTATTCTTCGCCCTATACGCGGTTAGAATAAAAGTGCCGGGTTTCTTCTTTGATCCCTTTGCCATGGCCTTCAGCTGGCCATATCTCGATTACATATGGTTGCCCGCACTAATTGCGCTAATAATTAGGACAATAGCCATCAGAGTAATGGGCGCAACCCGATGGGTACGCTATGGCTCTTCAATAGGAATAGGACTGGCATGGGGCTGGGTAATGACGATGCTTGTTGGCTTCACAATCCACTTCGTGGATACAATTCTGCCTACCTTCCAAAGCTATTATGTTCCATAATCAATGACCCAAACTCTTATTTTTATCAAGCCTTATTTTTATGTTAAATTGCGCATTATCCTTTAGCTTACAATCCAAAAGATAAATTTTTAATCCTATGCACCTAAACGGCTCTGAAAACTCTAAAGACAATAAAGCTGAAAATAGGCCGCATGCAAAAGGAAGATAACACTAAACCCGAAACATAAAGAGCAAATAATAAAGCAATTAAAGAAGTTCCTAGAAAAGAAGATTGAGAGCATAATAGGTGAATACTCAACTAAAACAGGCTTCAAACTAGAGAAGATAACGATCAGACAGCAGAAGACAAAGTGGGGGAGCTGCTCAAGCAGCGGCAAACAATAAACCAATAATACCCCGACTATAGGTTCAAAACAGAAAAACTATTCCAAAACCTAATAAAACATCATTAAACATGGCGCTTAAACCAGCAAAATAGAGCCTTAATAACAGAGCTAATTTCAAGCCCCATTCTAAAAGCAGAAAATCTTTGGTGCTCCGGGCGGGATTTGAACCCGCGTCTCCGGCTCGAAAGGCCGGAATACTTGACCGGTCTATACTACCGGAGCCTCTATGTTATCTTATTATTGTTTGTATGCTTGCTTTTTAGTCTTCCTCTATGCTTCACCCATGAGGAAGCGCATCTGTGCTAGCCTATCCATCACTTCAACTATTGCCCTCTCAATATCATGCCTCTTAGCCTTATATGTCTCCTCGTCTATTCTGCCTTTCTTATAGTTCTCTTCGAGGTTTTTGAGCTCCTTGAGCAGCTGATCCCGCTGCTTCTCTAGGTTTTTCGCCATAGCGCCTATCTCGTCATACAATTTTTCATCACAATCTCTCAATAATATTTCAGAGATAATTAAGGTTTACTTAATATATTTGGCTGCTTAAAATTATCCATGATGAATGATGAGCACATCTAGAATAACTATAAGGATGATTGTTGAGGGACTAGGGGAGTCTGAGGGAGTCCTGTCACGCATCCTCTCCCCAAGAACAGTTGACGCTATCGCCAGGCTTCTACCGTTAGAGGGTCGGGCTGCAGTATGGCAGAGCGAAGTATATTTTGAAATCCCGCTAAGAATGGGGGTTGAGAAGCCGCGGGAAAACGTGAAGAGGGGTGATTTAGCCTACTGGCCGCTTGGAAGAGCATTCTGCATATTCTTCGAGGAAATGCGCCCCCACACGCCGGTGAATTTAATCGGTCAGGTCACGGGGAACATTGAAGTCTTCAGGAGAGTGAGGAGTGGAACGAAGATAAGGGTTGAGAGGCAAATTTAACTGAAATATAGTTGCACTCTTCTTTTCATTGAAACGGGGCAACTGGAACAATCATAAATGAGAATGTGGCTTTCCGTTGCACTCTTCTTTTCATTGAAACCATGGCTTTTTATTGATATTTTTGATTTTTGTGTTGTTTTTGTTCTTCTTTCTGGAGTTATGCTTCGGTGGTTGCTGATCTGTGAGAATGTTTATAAAGGTAGCC
>JAOAJJ010000174.1 GCA_026414245.1 Candidatus Bathyarchaeota archaeon | reverse complement strand
GGCTACTGCCGCATAATGGTCATCGGTGTTGGTGGGGCTGGAAACAACACTGTAAATAGGTTGATGGAGTCCGGTGTGGTTGGAGCAGAGTGTATAGCGATTAACACAGACCTGCAGCACCTGAACGCTATCCACGCCCACCAGAAGATACTTATAGGTGAGAAGCTTACGAGGGGGCTTGGCTCGGGCGGAGACCCAAATATTGGTAGAGCTGCCATCGAGGAGTCTGTTGAACAAGTTGGAAAAATCTTGGATGATGTCGACGTGGTTTTCGTGACCGCGGGGATGGGTGGTGGAACGGGCACTGGCGCGGCTCCTGTGGTTGCTAAGTTAGCGAGGGAGAAGGGAGCCATAGTTATCGGTGTCGTCACAATGCCATTTAAGATTGAGAGGGGTAGAATTAATATAGCCCTCAAGGGATTAACCGAGATGCGTAGAGAATGCGACACCGTAATAGTTATCGATAACAATAAGTTGATGTGGCTTGTTCCGCAGCTCCCAATAAATGAGGCTTTTAGGGTAGGCGATCAGGTTTTAGCCAATATGATCAGAGGCATAACGGAGATAATCTCTATGCCTAGCCTAATAAACCTAGACTTCGCCGACTTTAGGACAATAATGAGGCGTGGTGGAGTAGCCATAGCTGGCATCGGCGAGTCTAACGCCCCCAATAGGGCTGAAGAGGCTGTTCAAAGGGCTCTAAAAATGCCTTTGCTTGACGTGGATTATAGCGGTGCAAATGGAGCGTTAATCCACATATCGAGTGATGAAAGCCTAACAATTGAGGAGGCGAACACTGTCGGCGAGATAATAACCCAGATGATGAGCGATGATGCTCTGGTAATCTGGGGCGCCAGAATAGATCCAAATCTAAAGGGAACCTTAAGGGTCACTCTCGTTATGACCGGCGTAAAATCACCATACTTGCTCAGCGGCTTCGGCTCGAAAACAATAGATCTGCCCGACTTAGACCCGCAGGATCAGAAAAGGATCGAGAAAAAAGAGAGAAACCATTTAAACGTTGGTTTTGAGCTGGAAAAAATACCTGTCTTAGAAGGCTAGAAGATCCTTAAAAAGTGTCTCAGCCTCAGGCTCATAGGTATGCCTTTGCCCAGCGGCTCAGTTAACCCCCTCCTTATAGACTCAACAATGCCATCTATGCTTTCATCGCAGCCACTTATGACTGTATAAGCTAAGCCGATAGCCTCCGGAATATGCGAGTCGCTTCCAGCTGTCTGCGGCAGATTACATTCTCTGGCAAAATTTCTACATTTATCTCTTGAAAACCCGAATGGGAGAGCTAATGAATTGATAACTTCAATGGCGTCTAAACCATAAGAAATTATTTTTTTATTTAAACCTACACCTTTTTTGAAGAAGGCTTGAGGGTGCGCAGCTATAGCTATGCCACCAGCATCATGAATTCTCTCAACGGTCTCCCCAACACCTAAGCCGGGCTTAATCGGAGTTTTCACGTTTATGCCTAATATATGCCCCTGCTTAGTTGAGACTTCCACACCCGGAATCACCATCAATCTACCAGACTTATTGCCGCCATTAATAGCCTCGATGGCTTTCACTGCCTTTACTGCGCCCTTCACGGTATCGTGATCGGTTACCGCAACCCCATTCAAACCTTTCGCTTTAATCTGAACTATTAAGTCTTCTAGGGTTATAGAGCTGTCTCCCGAATAGCATGTATGAACATGTAAATCGAATTTAAGCGGCATTACTCAGCACTACCTTACTTTGCTTCCCGGACTTATGGGTTTCTCCGGCCCTATTAGAACCACGCTGCCCTCATCCTGCGCGGCTAAGATCATTACCTCAGATTCCACGTTAAAAATCTTCTTCGGCTCCAAGTTTACCACTACAACGACGTATTTTCCCTCGAGATCCTCCTTCTCATAATATTTCGCTATTCCTGCAACAGCTGTTTTAAGGGTTCCGTCGCCCACATCTATCGTCAACTTCAGCAGGTTCTGGGACCTAGGTATGTTTTCAACTCCAACTATTCTTCCAACCCGCATATCTATTTGCGAAAAATCTTTAATCGATATTTTCTCTCCGCCGGACCTAATCTTCTCAATCATTTTCTGCAGCTCCTCCTCCGCGGCTTCAATCTTACTGAACAGCGGCTCAGCCTCACCAATCTCATGGCCGGCGAGCAGCGGTTTATAAGCCTCATCCCAGAACACTTTATCCCGTATGTTGAGAAGTGCACGTATCTTTTGGGCAGTTACGGGTATGAATGGCTCAAGTATTATGGAAAGAGCCTTAACTATCTGCGCTGAGACATAGAGTGTGTTAGCTGCAGCCTTAGGATTCGTTTTAATCGTCTCCCAAGGCTTCTTTTCATTCAAGTATTTGTTTCCTATGCGGCTTAAATCGATTGCTTCACGTAACGCTAGCTGTAGCTGAAAGTTGCTTAACGCATTATCAACAGATCTGATTTTTTCATCTGTGGCGCTCAACACTTTTCTATCTAAGTCATCTAGATCCTCCGGCTTCGGCACCCTGCTGCCAAAATAGTTGTTTATAAATTTCAAGGTTCTGTGAATGAAGTTGCCCAGCGTATCATTTAAATCCGAATTTACTTTTTCAGTAAATATGCTCCATGTGAAATCCGAATCTTTAGTTTCAGGGCGTATAGATATTAAAGTGTATCTCCAATAGTCTACTGGAAACATATCTAAAGCCTCGTCTATCCATACCCCTACCCTTCTGCTCTTCGAAGATTTCTGCCCGCCAAATATAAGCCACTCGTTAGTGCACACGTTCCAAGGGAGGTTAAAGTCTTCATGTGTTGCCATTAGCAGCGCTGGAAAAATCAGCGTGTGAAATGGAATATTGTCTTTACCATGCACATAATAATGGATTGCATTTTCACCCCATAATTCGTCAAAATTCAAGCCTCTCTCTTTTGCTACTACCTGGCTCGCAGACAAATATCCAAGCACATTTTCTGCCCATATATAG
>JAOAJJ010000173.1 GCA_026414245.1 Candidatus Bathyarchaeota archaeon | reverse complement strand
TTGTAGCTGCAAGCCTAGCGATAGATTCTCTAGTCATGGCCTATATAGTTGCATACCTTCAGTGGGCAACAAGCGCGAATTATTGGCTTCCCTACGAAAACTTCCTGTATGCGGCCGGTGGAAACGTTGAGATGCTTATACCATACGCCATCCTTGAAGCCATTAAACATGAAATTTCGAGGTTGGGGCGCTCTTTAGCGCTAAAGTACGGCATCCCGCTGCGTATAGCTGATGAGGATCTACATGAAGACTACGCTAGAACAATAAGGGAGCTTATGGCGAAGATGTCAATCAATAAGATGAAAGTTGCCAGCGAAAGATACTCTGCCAGTATCCCTAAAAGTGCTGAGAAGGGCGTTAAAAATATCTGCCAGCTTTGTTTCATGGAGCCGCCAACTACAAAGGTTCCAATGCCTGAAGGAGAGATAGATGCATGCGAAGTCTGCAGTAAACTCCACGAGATCGGCTTTAATATCCACTTTAAGGAGAAATACAATTCGCAAATCGAGGTTTGCGGAACCGCATACTTGCCGAGGGAAGTCTTCGAAATGCCTTGGGATGAGGAGGGAGCTCAGGTCAGGGCTTCTGAACGTATTATGGAGATAATAGCCGGGCACGATCGTAAAGAACTACAGGAGCTCGGTAAGCTAGCTAGGATAAGAAACATATCTGTAATAAAGGTTGATGGAACACTAATAGGTCCATTAATGACTACATGCCTATCAATAGCCGACGCATATGAAAGGAGCGCTAGAATAGATTTAGCCCTGAAGAAGTCGATTGAGGTTGCAATAAGCGAAATCTATAATGGTGTTTTGAAATCATTTGATAAAATGGATGCCGCCAGGGCTGCATTATCAATAAAAATAGGAGTATTATATGCAGGTGGCGATGACGCTGTAATATTCGCTCCATCATGGGCATCGCCATTAATAGCTCTTATCCTTGGCAGAGAGTTCCTTTACAACCTTGGATATGTGCGGGGCTTATCGATCGGCGTAGCTGCCGCCAGCCCAAAGGCCGATATATGGGCACTCATAGATGCATCATCAGGGCTAATGCATGAAGCTAAAAAGAAGGCTAGAGAGAATATTGAGGAGGAACCTGCTAAAAGCACAATCTGCTTCGACATCATCGAGGCTGGCAGCATTTCAAGTAACACGATTAACGAGCGATTAGAAACCTTAAAACACGAGAAACTTACGCTTCAACCATTCGACGTAAATGATTTTGAAGAGATGCTACGTAAAATACTATCTTTAGAAGAACCTAAATATAATGAGATAGCATATTTAAGTTACCTAGCTTCAAGAAATTTTGAGATTCTCAAGAAATACTCTGAAGGCAACATTAGAGACGATCTGATCGGACAGATAAGTAAGATCCAACATGAACTTAAAGATATTAGGCGTGTTATTGGTGAGGTTCTGCAGGCGGCTAAATCTATGATTATTAGGGTAGAGCGTATCAAGCAATATGAGGATTATGTCTTTCCAATAGCATATATTTATGCTTGCCGGCAAATCACCAGAGTTGAGGAAACACAAGCCTACAAAATCATTAAATCCTTCATACTTGATAATTTAGGCTCCTCCTCAAGCCTATCAGATGTAGATAGGCTTATCAAGATTATTGGGGGTGGAGTTATTTGAAATTTAATGTTAGACTTAAAACTGTTGGATTATTCTGTATTGGCTGGAGTTACCCCACCGTAATAGGGCCTGATATACAATTTGCTAAAAGAATCGATTATGATGGTGGCTCCCAGATTTATATTCCAGCATCAAGCTTTAAGGGCGCTCTAAGATCCTCTGCGAGCAGAATCGCTGAAAGCTACGGTTTCAAGTCTTGTGGAGAGATTAGACCAGAGCGCATTAAGGATAAGCATGAGAAAAATGGGGGAGTATGTGACGTATGCGATCTCCTCGGTTATCCATGGAGCAACTCGCCAAGCCCACTACTATTCTCGGATCTTCTACCAGTGGATAAAGTGGAGATGCTGACTTTAACTAGGGCTAGAATAGATGATAAGTCTATGAAGGCTGCTTATGGAGCGCTATTCTCAATCGAGTATATTCCGCCGGGATGCGAATTTGCTGGAACCATAGAGATAATTGATGCCCCTAAAGAGAAGGTAATCCTCTTACTTCTCTCCCTCGCCGAGCTTAGACTTGGAAGGATTGGTCGTGGCAGTGGATTTATAGACTTGAGGATTGAGGATGCTGATGATCTTAATAAAGCCCTTAAGGACACCATATGGCTAAACCTTCTTAATGAGCTTAGGGGGTGGCTTTGGAATGATATTCCTTGAAATAATACTTGAAACTCTCTCGCCAACAATTATTGCTGAGAGAAGATCTCTAAGGGGCTTCTTAAAGACGCTAAATTATATTCCAGCATCAACACTTAGAGGCGCAATTCTTTCCGAGCTCTATAGGAGGGGCATCATTAAAGATGACTTCCTTAAGAATGAAAGAGAGAGCCCCTCACTAGTAGCCTCATATGCCTATCCAGTAACGAGCGGCGGTAAAAAGGCTTATCCAAGCCATCCATTCATGTATGAATGTAAGGTATGCAAGTGGAGGAAGAATTATTTAAATAATGTTATTGGAGAGCTTGAGAGCTACGGTGAGTTAAGAGAGTTAATACCCGCCACTTGCGAGAATGGGCATGCTGCCCTTGAGAACCTTTATTCAAAGTGCTACCCTGACGACGCCAACAAAGTTCCAGCTAGTAGGTTCATATGCACTGGTGTAAGTAAGAGAAGGGGTTCTTCGGAGACCGGGATGCTGTATGAATATGAGGCTATGACTCCCGGAAGAAAGTTCTGGGCGACGCTCGCTCTTCCAGATAGGATTATGGAGCACATTGACGGATTAGAAATCCATATTGGTAGGGGGATTTCGAGGGGCTTTGGAAGATCCAAAATAGTGAAGACAAGAACAATTAGCTTAAGGGATATCGCTCTGAGAATCGGGGAAACAATAACATGTGGAAGATACGTTGTCTTTTACGC
>JAOAJJ010000172.1 GCA_026414245.1 Candidatus Bathyarchaeota archaeon | reverse complement strand
TATAAGAGACAGGCTTTAGTTTGGTGAAGCCCACTGTCCCATCTATCTCCTTTATAACCTCCTCAATCTTTTCCTCCGTCCTCAGATCGTAGCCTGCTGCGAACGCGTGGCATGTATCAAAGCATACTCCAATCTTATCTGGGTAGGATGAGCGCTCAATTATGTATTGGAGATCGCTTAGCCTTCCACCCACACTATTCCTTGCCCCAGCCGTATTCTCAAGAAGCAGCATAACCCTTCCATCAGAAGCCGATAAGGCTTCATCTATGGCTCCAACTATCCTCTCTAAACCTTTTCCAGCTCCATGCCCAAGGTGGCTCCCTAAATGAGTTACCAAATATGGAATTTTAAGCCTCTCACATCTTCTCATCTCAGTTATGAGTGTTTCAATAGACTTCGCATAAATCTCGTTTCTTGGAGATGCTAGATTCGACAGGTACGGCATATGGCTAAAAATGGGCTTAATATCATTCCTTTCAACCTTAACTATGAATGCTTTAATCTCCTCTTCCCTAAGCCGCCTAGCAGCCCAGCTACGCGGATTTCTTGTAAATATCTGGAGAGTATTACATCCGATCTCAAGAGCCCTATCGACGGCTCTATCAATAGAACCATGTATTGACATATGAAAGCCTATCCTCATCTGGATGCGCCTTAAAGATTAAGATTACCCGCAACCTTTTAAGGAAAGTGGTTCTAAGAAAAAGTTAAGGAAGATAATGAGCAATAAATCTTCAGCCAACGCGACATTGATCTAGGAGGAAAACTGTATGAAGATGCTTGTTGGAACGGATTTCCATGGTTTTAGGTCAGCGTTTAATTTTTTGGCTGGAGAAGCGAGCAGGCAGAGCGCTGATGCCATAATTGTATGCGGCGATATAACAAACTTCGGCACATTAGAAGAAGCGAAGAGCCTCCTTTCCACGTTAGCCAGCGTAGGTGTGCCGGTCTTCTTCGTCCCGGGAAACTGCGATCCTCCATCGATCGCATCCCTAAATTTCAACAACCTGAAATGCATACACGGTGTAGGGTTACTTTTCAGAGATCTGTTACTCTTAGGCGTCGGTGGAAGCCCAATAACCCCTTTCAACACATTTTTCGAGATGAGTGAGGAGGAAATATCTAGAGTCTTGCAAGCATGCTTAAGCAACATTGATGATAAAATTGGGGGCTCCCATAAAATGCTCGTGGTATCCCATTCGCCGCCGAAAAACACTAGGCTGGATAGAACCGCTCTTGGGCTTCATGTTGGAAGCGAAAGCCTGAGAAAATTTATCGAGGAGCATAAACCCACAGTGGTTGTGTGCGGACACATACATGAGGCGAAGGGAGAAGACATCTTAGGTGAAACGCTTATAGTTAACCCTGGAGCAGCTAGGCATGGCAATTACGCCATACTGCATGTGGAAAAGAACATTATTAAAGCCAATTTTCATACAATGAGGTCTTAAAGCCTAGATTAAGCAAAACCTTAATAAATAGGTTTATCCTTGAATGGTTTTAATTCTCCGTCGAGGTGTCCGCTTGCCATTTGAGAAGGGAGACTTCGTGCTGATAGATTATGTCGCCAGGGTCGCTGAGACTAACGAGGTCTTTGACACAACGATCGAGGAGGTTTCACGTAAAGAGGGAATCTATCAAGAAGGGGCAATATATGAACCTAAACTTGTCGTGATAGGAGAGGGGTGGATTTTAAGGGCTCTTGAAGAAGCGCTGCTAAACCTTGAATTAGAGAAGACAGCGGTGATAGAGATCCCGCCGGAAAAGGGTTTTGGGAATAGGGATCCGGAGAAAGTAAAAATGTATCCGTTAAGGAGATTTATCGCCCAGAAGATAACTCCAAAAGTCGGTATGAGGGTTGAGGTTAATGGAAAGGTAGCTACGATACGAGCGATAGGCGCTGGAAGGGTTCAATTAGACTTTAATCCACCGCTAGCTGGCAAAACCCTCATATATGAGGTTACCGTGAGAAAGAAGCTCGAAACAGTGGAGGAAAAGATTAGGGCGTTAATTCACCGTAGAATACCGCAGATAGATATTGGAAAAATCTTGTTTGAAATAGGCGAAGACTATGTCTCCATAAATATTCCAGAGGAAGCATTTTACATAGAGGGGTTACAACTCGTTAAGCGTGGGATCTTCATGGATATACAAAGATTCTTCCCAGAGAAGAAGATTGTTCGTTTTATAGAGGTCTTTAAGAGGGAGACACCCTCCTCAACAGCACCTTCCTTATCTGAAAATCCCTAGGGCACCTAACAGCCTCGTAAACCTCAATAATTTCGCAGCGATCCCCACTTCTTAAGGGTTCTGGCGAACATAATTCATAGTTTTCGCAGCCTCGTTCACCGCATTCCTGTGGATGAAAGGTTACTAACGCGCCCAAGATAGCTTGCTTAGAGGGAAGAGCCGCCAAAACCTCTGATTCAACAACTTCAACCACCCGCATCTCGATATCATAGGCTTCACATTTTAAAACTCTGTCACGCAAACCAACAACTCTATATACTCGGCCGCTCTCCAAGTTTTTAACGCAGACATTAAAATATCTGCATCCATAGCATTTAGCGCCGAAACCCTTATGTATGAACAGTTCCCCCACTCTTGCTTGACCCTCACCTAAAAGGGTAATTATGGTTTTTACGCGTTTCCCACCTTCTCCACTCATTTACCTAATCTATCACCCCTGTTTCTCTAGCTAAAGCCCGCGCATTCTCATGATCTAATTTTTTCTCGCTGAGAATAGTATATCTTTCAGGCCTGATTCTAGGCGCCATCACTAGAGCTTCAACTATGTATTTTGGCTCTATACCCATTTCTTCAGCGTTAATGGGAGCGCCAACCCTCTGTAACGTACGCCTAATAAGATCCCAGTCTAACCCATGTAAAAGAGCCATCATTATTGTTCCAACCCCGCATTGCTCTCCATGAAGAGCCGGCTTAGGCGCTATAAGATCTAACGCGTGGCTGAAGAGGTGCTCAGATCCGCTGCACGGTTTACTGCTTCCAGCTATACCCATAGC
>JAOAJJ010000171.1 GCA_026414245.1 Candidatus Bathyarchaeota archaeon | reverse complement strand
TGATACACCCGTACTCGTGGGGTTAGTCGTCATATACGCGTATCTCCTAGCGGCGACGGTATTCGCTCTTGAATTTATATATGTGATCCTAGATCCGAGAATAAGGGTTGGAGGAACATAAAAGATTGTCTAAAGTTAAGCGAGCCTTGAATCAACTACTACTCTATAAGTCTGCTTTCATCGGATTAGTCATAATTCTGTTTCTGGTCGCTGTCTCCATTCACACAATTATAACTATACCATACGATGAGGCTACGCGGCTCTGGAGAGCTGGCGAACAATATTGGCTGGACAACCCGCGTAATGCTCTACCATCATGGATTAACATTTTTTCACAAAAAAGGCTCCCAGAAACAATAATATTGACTACGGAGAAACCGCAATCCGGAGTTTCCAAGGCGATAGTTCCCGCTGAAAGGCTCAGCGTAATTAAAATCAAGTTCTCATTTATCTATGAATATGATGATTTTCCAAGCGAAATAAACCTATTCCTTAAAGCGAAATTCAATGAATCCAGCCCCCATTTAACGATTCAATGGGTTAAACCCAACGGAGATCAAATAGAGTTAAAGTCTCTTTTAGTCTCGAGAGAAGATAGATACTATATATCGGGCGACGAGGATCTAGCCAGGGAGCTCAGGAGATATTTTTCAAAAAAAATTAACAGAACAATAGGGCATGAAGCACCAATCGTACTTCTACTATTTGCGCAGGAGGACTTTAGTATTTTGAGCCCTGATACAGCTAAAGTCATGAAGGGAACATATGAGCTTAGAATAGACGGTTTAGTTTTTGAGACTAATGCGGACTTGAATGCTAAACTGGTGGTTTATGGTAAAGTTTATGGATTAGCTGGCACAGATCACTATAGGAGAGACTTGAGTATAGCGCTTTTATGGGGCACACCTATAGCGCTATCCTTCGGCGTAACAGCCTCAGCTACAATAGCGTTAATACAGATTTTTATTGGAGCGATGAGCGCCTGGTTTGGAGGGAAGACAGATACTGTTCTACAGAGGATAACTGAGATATTCATGATTCTCCCTTTTCTACCTCTATTGATAATGATATCCACATTTTATAAGTTTAATATATGGGTGCTCTTAGTAGTCGTCATAGCTCTCACAGTTTTCGGTAGCGGCGTTAAAAA
Source organism: Candidatus Bathyarchaeota archaeon (assembly GCA_026414245.1). Classification (GTDB taxonomy): domain Archaea; phylum Thermoproteota; class Bathyarchaeia; order Bathyarchaeales; family DTEX01; genus DTEX01. The sequence goes on along the minus strand of JAOAJJ010000171.1, from coordinate 1,879 downwards.
CTATAGGGCAATATTCCTACAGGTTAAGGAATTTCCATATGTGGAGGCTGCTAGAGCCTATGGGGCCAGCAACCTTAGAATTATAGCGCTTTACTTAATCCCAAAGGTTCTACCAACAATGATCCCATCAATAGTCATCTCGGTTGCAGACTTCGTCTTCCTAGAGGCTGCGTTGGCAATACTTGGCTTAGGTGACCCATTAGCCCCTACATGGGGAAAAATAATTGATGATGCATATTCGCAGGGAGCATTATATAAAGGATTATATTACTGGGTTTTGCAACCATCAATAATGTTAGCGTTAACTTCACTTAGCTTCGCTATGCTAGGCTTCGCATTAGATAAAATATTTAATCCAAAGCTGAAGGAGATGTAAATGAATAGGGAACACCTAAATGTGAAGAACTTAGTGATGTATTATAAGACGATGAAAGGGGAAGTTAAGGCAGTTGACGATGTCTCATTTTCTTTATTTAAAGGGGAGACAGTGGCCATAATAGGCGAATCAGGATGCGGGAAGAGTTCGCTGGCAAAGTCAATAATAAGGCTGCTGCCCAGAAATGTCTCCATATACAAGGGCACGATTATGTTCAATAGTATAAACATAGTGGATTTAGATGAGGAAGTGTTTAGGAAGAAGATCAGGTGGAGCAAGATTACGTATGTTCCGCAGTCAGCGTTAAACTCTCTTAATCCTGTGGTTAAGGTTGGAGAGCAGATGATAGAGCCACTTCTCCTCATTCACAAGATGGATAAGAGGGAAGCGTATAAAATGGCTGTTGAAGCAATAATGAAAGTTGGCATAAATGAAAGTTTCATAGATTGCTACCCATTTGAACTAAGCGGTGGAATGAAACAGCGAATAACTATAGCAACGGCCCTTCTCACAAACCCGGAACTAATGATTTTAGATGAGCCTACATCCTCCCTAGACGTGTTGACTCAAGCCAGCATAATGAATCTTTTAAAGAGGATTAAGAGGGAGATGGGATTAAGCATGATATTTATAACCCATGATGTCGGCCTTTCAAGTGAATTAGCAGATAGGGTTGCAGTGATGTACGCTGGCCAAATAGTTGAGTTTAATACTACGGAAAAATTTTATAGTGATCCGAAACACCCCTACTCCCAAAAGTTGATGGAGAGCGTCCCAACTCTTAGAACTGATAAGAAGCTGAGTTTTATACCTGGTTCGCCGCCTAGCCTATTAAATCCGCCTAAAGGATGTAGGTTCGCTGAAAGGTGTCCGTTTGTCTTCCATAAATGTGTTGAAGACCCACCCATAACTTATTTAAACGAGGGTCTCTATGTTAAATGCTGGCTTTACATGAAGAAGTAGAAAAGGAGTGAAGTATGGATACTTTATTGTTAACGGTTGAAAATTTAAAGAAATACTTCGAGATAAAGAGGGGTTTCTTCGGCAGGAAACTTTACCTAAAAGCTGTTGATGGCGTGAACCTAACACTGGCTAGAGGGGAAGCTATTGCAATAGTCGGTGAAAGCGGCTGCGGAAAGACAACTCTCGGCAAAACAATACTTAGATTATATGAGCCGACCGATGGAAGGATAATATTTGATGGTAAAGATATAGCCCATTTAAAGTGGAAGGATTTGAAATGGTATAGGCGGGAGACAGGCTTAGTTCAGCAAGATCCATTTGGGGCGCTACCACCATTCATGACTGTGAGGAGAATATTGGAGGAGCCGCTGATAATTAATGGGATAAAAAGTGGAAAAGATAGGGAAGAGAGAGTTTATAGGGCTTTAAATATCGAGGAACCTGATAAAGTGCCAAAGGGTGAGCTTCAAATACACGATGAGCTTGTATCTGCTCTGTTGAATGAACCGTTGAAAAACTGGCTTGAAGCACATATTAAGG
>JAOAJJ010000016.1 GCA_026414245.1 Candidatus Bathyarchaeota archaeon | reverse complement strand
CTTCAACTGTATCTGGGCAAGCCTCTGCTCAATACCTATAACATTTATTACTCTGTCAGCCATTTTAAGCTTCCAGAGGCTGTAGGCGATGTCTCTCGTAGTATATAGGGTTGTTCCATCTGATCTCCCTAACGTTAGAGATGGTATCTCGTAGCTCTCCTTAAGCCCAAGTCTCTCCTTAAGCCTGAAATCTCTAGCCACTCTCTCAGCGTCAAACTCCAAAACCTCGCCCTTATAAAAAACGTATGCTGTTCTTTTAAGAGCATTAAGGTGCCTCGAAACATCGCCGCTCCATATAAAATTGCTCTCCCAATCCCATAAATCGAAGGTTACGTCAACTCTATCTAAAGTCTGCTTAAAGCCCTCTAAGCATAAAGCCGATACTTCACGGATTAACTTTTCCGCGTCTCCATCTTTATTCTCGTAACTCTTAACTAGGAAGTTTATCTCGGATTCAGGGTCAACCGCCTTCTCAAAAGCCTCTAAAAGGCTATTAAATATGTCTGGAAACTTCTCGTGGAGCTCTACGGCTACGGCGGCCCAGTCGTCTAAGCTATTCCTAACCTTTTGGGCTTCATCGTAGCTTAAAATATTCTTTTCTAGAATGTTTTTTAGTCTCCTGATTTCTAGAAGGCAGCTTGTAACTGCATATATGGCGCCTATGAAGTGATCTGGCTTACTCGATGGCTTAGGTCTTCCAAGCAACCTATATCCGTAGGCAACTATAGCCGATTGGCGCCCAACATCGTCAATATAGTAGTGGGTTGACACCCTATGCCCTCTAGCCTTAAGAATGCGCGCTATAGAGTCGCCTAGGAAAGTGTTTCTAGCGGATCCGACATGTATTGGATGTATAGGGTTAACGCTCGTATGCTCAATAATTACCCTCTCCGGCTTCTCAGTTTTAACGTAGCCGTACTCGGCATCTAACGCCGTGACTGATCTAATAGTTAGAGAAGAGAGTTCAGCGAAATCCGCGTGAAAGTTCACGTATCCCTGTCCGGCAGCCTCAACATTCTCGATAAGCGGGAAAAACTTTATTTCATCTTCAGTTTTAGCCTCAATCTCTTTAGCCAGCTCCAGCGGGGTTTTCGATAAATGTTTGGCAGCCTCGAAGCATGCTGACGTGGTTAGCTCACCGAACTCTGGGTTAGGCGGTATGTCAAAGGTAATTTTATATGTTAGCAGGTTTGGGGAAATTCTCTCCAGAATCTTGAGCAATAGGTTTTTGCATTCCCTCCTAAACTCTCCAAACGGGTTCTCGGAGACTCTCTTCTCCACCAAGCTTCTACACCGCTCACAGTAAAATATTTTTCATCCCTAATAAAACCTATCTGATTTATTAGGGGGCTAATAATAATCTTAATGGTTGTGGGAATGAGTAGAGGGAAAATAATCGGCGCCATTAGGATCCTACGGCCAATTAACTGCTTAATGATGGGCTTCGCCGTCATAGTTGGGGCTTTTATAGGTGCAAGCGTTTTCCCAGTGGATAGATACATAGTCAACCTGGCGCTCGGCTTTATAACGGCTTCAACCCTGACAGGAGCCTCCATGGCTATAAACGATTACTACGATAGGGACATAGACGCCATAAATGAGCCCAGCCGCCCGATTCCAAGCGGATTAATAAAGCCGATGGAGGGCTTAGCGCTAGCCATAGTCTTATCATTAATGGGGCTGATATCGGCAGCCCTAACAAATTCTCTATGCCTATTGCTGGCGCTGCTTTCCTGGCTGATTTCGGCGGCTTACTCGACTTTTGGAAAGCGAACAGGTCTCTTGGGAAACTTCTTAGTTAGCGCATGCGTATCAATGCCATTCATATACGGCGGCGCAGCTATTAAGGGCGTAATAGAGCCCTACACTATTCTCTTCGCAGCCCTAGCCTTCTTAGCGAACACTGGCAGAGAAGTAGCTAAAGGCATAGTTGATTTGGAGGGCGATAAGATTAAGGGCATTAGAACGCTTGCGCAACTTTACGGTTCGAGGAAGGCTGCTCAATCCGCATCCGCATTCTTTATGTTAGCGGTCTTGCTAAGCCCATTGCCAATAGTTCTCGGGTTGGCAAGCATTTGGTTTCTGCCACCCTTAGTAGTCGCAGATACCGGTTTCATAGCCTCTTCAATAAGACTGATAAAAAATCCAGTGAAAGAGAACGCTAAGAAGATTAAAAACATGGTTTTAATATACATGTTAATGGGGCTAATAGCTTTTATGACTGGAACAATAAGATGAGTAATCTCTACAAATTTCTATGGGTCTCCCTCAAACATCAAATATCGGATCGATCCGCTATAAAGTCTTAAGAATCTTACAACTCTATATTCCTATATTAATGTTTAAATATTCCCGCATAACTCCTTATTTATTAATTCAACTAGAGCCACTTAAGGATAGGTTCAAATTGAGTTCTGAAGAAAATCTACGCTTTAAAATCAGAGATATGAAAAGCGGCATAGAGCTTTTAGAGAATGTTAAAATCCCTGTTGGCGGGATTGTTGACGGAGAACAGTGTGAATTTTTTCCATTAATAGTAGATTTGGAGATAGTTTTTTCAAGATTCTGCAGCGCTGTAAATGAGAGTCTGATAGGCGGTTCAGCGGCATTATGAAGATAGCTGTTTCCGGTAAGGGTGGTGTTGGAAAAACTCTTATCGCTGCTGGTTTAGCCTACTCCCTCGCTAAAAGAGGTTTTAAGACCATAGCTATCGACGCTGACCCTTCACCTAACCTCGCATTGACATTAGGTTTATCTTCCGATGAAGCCAGCCGTATAGTGCCAATATCAGAGAATAGGCAGCTTATTGAGGCGAAGACAGGCACTGGCTACGCTGGCGTTTTCCGCCTAACGTTCACCGTCGACGATATTGTTCGTGACTACGCTGTTGCAACACCTTTTGGCGTGAACCTTATTATTATGGGGACTGTGAGCTCCGTTGGGTCCGGATGCACATGTCCCGCAAACGCTGTGGTTCGTTCGCTTCTGAGACACCTGATCGTTGAACGCGGCGAAGCAGTTGTTATAGATATGGAGGCTGGTGTTGAGCATATGGGGCGTGGCACAGCACGGAATGTAGATGTAATGCTTGTCGTCGTGACTGCTGATGTGAAGGCGCTTGAAACAGCTAGACGCATCCACGAGCTAGGCGTCAAGGCTGGGATGAAGCGTATTTCTCTGATTGGAAACAAAGTTGAAAATGAGGCTCAAAAGAGGGCTATTGAGAATTTTGCGAAGAAAAACAGCCTAGAGGTTTTAGATTATTTGCCCTTCGACCGGGATGTTGTGGAGGCTGAGGTGAGGGGGGAGACTCCGCTAAAATATGGAAGTTCCCCAGCCATCAAAGCCATAGAGAGATTATGCGACAAGCTTTTACAAGGCAATGCCTGATAATGACCGAGGTATAGGCTGAACCGGCAGAGGAAGAAGCTGGGATCCGTGAAAAATTCTTGGCGGCGGATCGGTTTAGAGCTAGCGAAACACTTAAATTTTATCCTTAATTGCTCCCGCTATAGAGATTATGGGTGAACATGGTTATGATAGATTGTAGCCGCCATCTCCAGTTTTTGGTTTATGCTCCACGTAAAATAGATCCAGAAAACTTAAAATAAGATGACCATTTAATAATCTCTAATCTCTGAAATCTCAGGTGTATTGTGATTGAGTCGAAAAGGTTTGCGTTTAAAGATAGATGAAGTGAAAACCGACATTGGCTCAATTAAAAACCTTGAATTTTCCATCGGCAGAATAATTGAAGAAGCATGGGCTGAACCCATGGGTCCAACGCCATTTCCATCGCTAACAACTTTGAGAGAATGGGATATGAAGCTTCTACAGCGCTATAAACCATTCTACGCACCCTTCTGTGATCTATGTTGTCTATGCACTTTTGGTAAATGCGACCTAACCGGCAATAAGCGTGGGGCATGCGGAATAAACATGGCGGCTCAACAGTCGAGAATCGTGCTCTTAGCCTGCTGTATTGGGGCGGCAACCCATATTGGGCATGCCCGCCACCTCGTTGAGCATTTAATTGAAAAATTCGGAGCTGGAACCCCCATAGATGTTGGAGGGTTAAACGTTAATGTAGAAGCCCCCATAACCCGCCTCGTCTGTGGAATAAAACCTGAAACTTTAGGTGATTTGGAGGAAGTTTTAGATTATGTTGAAACTCAGCTTACTCACCTTCTATCCGCCACACACACGGGGCAGGAAGGAAGCAACATTGACTTTGAATCAAAAATTTTTCACGCCGGCATGATAGATCACGTGGGATTAGAGGTCGCTGATATAGCTCAAATCGCAGCCTACGGTTTTCCAAAAGCGGATCCAGATGCGCCGCTAGTGGATTTAGGTTTCGGCACCATAAACGCGGAAAAACCCGTGATACTCTGCATAGGGCATAATGTTATTCCATCGACAGAAATAATAGATTACATACAAGACAATGGATTGAAAGACCAGGTTGAAGTCGTCGGGTTATGCTGCACTGCACACGATATTACAAGATACTATCCAGGCGGAAAGATTGTGGGGCCGATTTCTTGGCAACTACGTTTTATAAGAAGTGGTGTAGCCGACGTGATTGTTTTAGACGAACAATGTATTAGAAGCGACGCCTTCATCGAGGCTGAAAAAGTTAAAGCGCCAGTAATAGTTACTTCAGAAAAGAATTGTATGGGTTTACCTAACCGCACAAGCGACCCGGTAGACGCCATAGTGGATGACCTTGTAAATGGTAGAGCCTCGGGAGCTCTAATACTGGATCCGGAAAAAGTGGGCAAGGTTGCCGTGGAAGTAGCTTTAAAAGTTGCGCCACTACGGAAGAAGAGGAAGGCCCTTCCAGAATCGGAAGAAATTATTGACATGGCTTATATGTGTAGGCAATGTGGTCTATGCAGACGTGCATGCCCCCAAGATTTAGACATCCCTCTGGCTGTAGCTGCGGCGGCTCAGGGATCACTGGATAAGCTCGCTGAACTATACGATGCCTGTGTCGGTTGCGCCCGCTGTGAGCAAGCATGCCCAGTAGACCTGCCGGTGCACAGCTTCATAATAAAGGCTGGAGAACGCAAGATGAAGGAGGAAATTTATAAGATTAGGGCTGGAAGAGGCGCCATACAAGATGTTGAAATTAGGAGGGTTGGAAGCCCAATAGTGCTCGGTGAAATTCCAGGGGTTATAGCGCTGGTTGGATGCGCTAACTATCCGAAAGGGGGGCAGGAGGTTGCGGAGATGTGCAGCGAGTTTGCGAGACGCCGTTACATAGTGGTATTATCTGGATGCGCAGCTATGTCCGCTGGAATGCACAAGAGCGAGGAGGGCAAAACCGTTTATGAAGCTTTCCCAGGAAGCTTCGATGCTGGTGGCGTTGTCAACGTAGGCTCCTGCGTCGCAAACTCCCACATAGCCGGCGCCCTAATAAAGATCGCAAATATATTCGCTAGGCGAAACCTCAGAGGCAACTATGAGGAGATCGCCGATTACATACATAACCGGGTTGGCGCAGTCGGCATCGCGTGGGGTGCTTACTCACAAAAGGCGGCGGCTATAGCCGCCGGCTTCTGGAGGCTGGGTGTTCCAGTCATAGTTGGGCCCCATGGGATTAAATATCGTCGCCTCTTACTGGGAAGAGCTGACAAGGAAGAAGATTGGTATGTTTATGATGTAAGAACAGGTGAAAAGGTGTATGTGGGGCCGGTTCCTGAACACTTATTCTTGTCTGTTGAGACTAAAGAGGAAGCCCTTGTTACGGCGGCTAAACTATGTATGAGGCCGAATGATACCACGAAGGGAAGATCCATTAAACTTACGCATTACATTGATTTACATAAGCGGCTATATGGGACGATTCCGGAAGACATCCACTTGTTCGTGAGAACTTTAGCCGATATACCAGTTACCATGAAGGATGAGATAATAGAAATCCTTAAGGAAAAGAATTGGACCGAGAGGGTAATACCGGACCCAACGCTTCTTCCCAGATTAATTAGGAAAAAACCCGCATGATAGTTATCTTCAGGGTTGGGGGTGGCGTATGGGGGAGGAAACCGAGGTTACGCTGACGATAGACGGCGTCGAAGTGAAAGCCCGAAGAGGCGCTTCTCTCTTAGAGGTGGCGAAGCAGCTCGGCATAGAGATACCTACATTATGCTATCACAGCGCTCTCACACCCTTCGGCGCATGCCGACTATGTTCTGTGGAGATTATGGATACCCGTGGAAGAAAAAGAATTGTAACTTCATGTAATTACCCTGCTGAAGAAGGCCTGGTGGTTAACACTAAATCTGAGAGCGTAATAAATGTTCGTAGAAAGATATTAGAGCTGCTGCTGGCACGCTGTCCAAAAGCGATTAGAATCAAAAATTTAGCTTCGATGTATGGGATTAAAGAAACGAATCTTTGGGTGGAAGATGAATCTGAGGACTGCATACTTTGCGGCCTATGCACCAGAGTATGTAGCGAGATCATCGGGGTCTCAGCCATTAACTTCGCGAATAGGGGTGTAAAGCGGGTTATAACAACCCCCTATAACGAGTTCTCGGAGGATTGCATAGGGTGCGGGGCGTGCGCCACGATATGCCCAACCGGCTCGAGGAGAGTCCGCACCTACACATACGCAACCCTAAGACCCCTAACCGGGCCCAAAAGAGACGAGCATATAGGTGTTTATAGTGAAATCTTCTCAGCGAAGAGCCCCATTGCGGGACAAGATGGTGGAGTGGTCACTTATCTCTTAATTTCAGGCCTTAAAAAAGGTCTCTTCAATAAGGTTGTGGTGGTTCAACGTATTGAAGGCTATCTTTCTGACGCCGTAATAGCGAGCAATGTGGAAGACATAATGAAGGCTAGTGGGACAAAATATGTCAGGGCTAAAATCGTCCCGAAACTTAAGGAGCTTATAAATGGGGGAGAGAGGAAAATAGCTGTAGTCGGCACACCATGTCAAGCTAGGGCTGCTAGGAGAATTCAGCAGGTGATGCAGCAAGACCATCCAGATTTAGATATCACGATAATCGGGCTATTCTGTTATGAAGCCTTTGACTACGGCAAGCTTAAGAGTGAGGTAAAAAGGCTTTTGGGAGTTGACTTAGACTCTGTGGAAAAAACCCAGATACGAAGGGGAGTATTTACCGCAATAGTGAAAGGTAGAGAGTATTCTTGCAGGGTTAGGGAGCTTGAGAACGCTATAGAAAAAGGATGTGTTTACTGCAACGATTTTCCCGCATATTATGCTGATGTCTCTGTCGGCTCAGTGGGGAGTGAAGATGGCTTCTCAACAGTAGTGGTTCGAACGGAGAAAGGCAAGAAACTTTTAGAGGAAGCCGAGCTTACCATGAGAGAGGCTAGAATAGAAGAGGTTGTAAGACTATCTGCCCTAAAGAAGGAACGGGCTAAGAAGAATTTTGCACCCATCCTTAAGGGAATATATGAGGTGCGTTTAGCCGGTAGGGAGAGTGGAGAGGGGACTGGCGGATATGCCTAACGGAGAAATTAGAGAGAAGATCATGGTGGATGAAGCGAAAATAGATAAGATAATAGACAAATATGTCGGTCAGAGAGGCGTCCTAATACAATTGCTGCTGGATATGCAGCGTGAATTCAACTGGATCCCTAGAGAGGCCATTAAAAGGATTAACGAGAAGCTTAAGATTCCTGAGAGCGAAGTATACCGGGTTGCGAGCTTCTATACAGCGTTAAGCCTAGAGCCTCGAGGCAAATATTTAGTGAGAGTATGTAAGGGGACAGCTTGCTATGTACGCGGAGCGGAAAGAATAGTGACGGCGGCGGAGCGGGCGATTGGAGTTAAAGCCGGAGAAACCACAAGCGACTTCAAGTTTACGCTGCAAACAGTGAACTGTCTGGGATGCTGCGCTTTAGGGCCTGTTGTTGAAATAAATGGTAAGTATTACGGCTTACTAACACCTAAAGCTCTTAACGAAATTATATCACATCTACGTGGTGAGTAAGATGAAAAGGCTTAACTCGCCAGCTGACTTGGAAAGACTTAGAAGGGAAATAATTGCAAAAAGAGACCCTAAAAAACCCACTATCGCAGTCTGCATAAGCACCGGATGCCAAGCCCTAGGAGCCCAAGAAGTCCTAGAAGCTTTTAGAGAAATGGTTAAGAAACAGGGTCTCGAGGGCAAAGTTGACATCAGATGCACGGGCTGTCTTGGTTTCTGTGAAGGAGGTCCACGAGTCGTTGTTTATCCCCAGGAAATCTTCTATTTCAGGGTAAAGCCGACCGATGTCCCCCTAATATTATCGAAGACGGTGCTTAAAAACGAGATACTGGAACATTTGCTTTATAGAGACCCCGTGACGGGTAAGACAGCGAGACACCTATCGGAAATACCCTTCTATCGATTTCAGAACAGGCTTCTGCTGGAGAACAACGCGAAAATCGATCCGACGAACATAGAGGATTATATAGCGCTCGGAGGCTACTCCGCCCTATGCAAGGCTTTATTCGAGATGACGCCAAAACAAGTGCTCGAAGAAGTTAAAAAATCCAATATCCGCGGCCGCGGCGGAGGAGGTTTTCCAACAGGACGAAAATGGGAGACTGCGCGTAACGCGCCCGGTGAGCCAAAATACGTCATAGTCAACTGTGATGAGGGGGATCCTGGGGTTTTCGCGAACCGCGCTTTAATGGAGGGGAATCCGCATATTATTCTCGAGGGCTTAATTATCGGGGCTTATGCTGTTGGTGCGAGTGAGGGGTTTATATATGTTAGAGAAGAGTATCCGCTCGCTGTTAAACACATGCAGATTGCGATAGAGCAAGCTGAAAAATATGGGTTATTAGGAGAAAACATTCTCGGCTCAGGATTTTCATTTAAAGTTAAAATTCATCGGGGAGCCGGCGCCTTTGTTTCCGGCGAATCGAGCGCCCTTATGAGCGCGATAGAGGGGAAGGTTGGTGAGCCCCGTCCAAAATACGTGCATACGGCGGTTAAAGGCGTGTGGGATAAACCCAGCGTGCTTAATAATGTTGAGACATGGGCGAATATACCTCTGATAATAAATAATGGGGCAGAATGGTTCTTATCCATCGGCACAGAGGGGAGCAAGGGCACAAAAATATTCACTTTAGCCGGTAAAGTGAATAATACAGGTTTAATAGAGGTTCCAATGGGCATAACTTTAAGGGAAATCATATTTAAGATAGGCGGCGGGATCCGCGGCGGCAAGAAATTCAAAGCAGTCCAGGTTGGAGGACCCTCCGGAGGATTTATTCCAGAACAATATCTGGATACCCCTGTAGACTTCGATGAGCTCGTCAGGTTAGGGGCTATGATGGGTTCCGGCGGAATCATCGTGATGGATTCCGATACTTGCATGGTGGATGCAGCCCGCTTTTTCATCAATTTCCTTTGCGACGAATCCTGCGGCAAATGCGTGCCATGCCGTGAGGGATTAAAGCAGGCACGTAAGATACTGGACGAAATCGTTGCCGGCCGTGGAAAAGATGATGATATAAAGACGCTTCTAGAGTTGGCTGAGGTTTTGAGGAGCGCTTCTCTATGCGCGTTGGGTACAACCGCCGCGAATCCTCTTTTAACCACGCTTTATTACTTTAGAGATGAGTATGAAGCCCATATAAGAGATAAGAGGTGCCCGGCACTAGTATGTAAAGACCTATTAACCTTCTATATTGATCCGGAGAAGTGTTCTGGCTGCCACCTTTGTTACAATGTATGTGCAGACCTCGCTATTGAAGGGGATCTTGGCAAGATCCATGTTATTAATCAGAGTAAATGCACGAAGTGTGGGCAATGCTTTGATGTATGCCCGCCTGAGTATAGAGCGGTGCAGAAGATATCGGGTGAGGAGCCGCCGCAGATTTTGCCGGAAGATTATAGGTGGCTGAAGCAACCTTGGCAGACGGCGGAGGTTGCTGTTACAAGAAGGGCTTGGGTGATAGCTAATCCCAGGGTAGCTGCAAATATAATACAGAAGGCCAGTCGCCCTATTCTGGTTGTAGGTAACTCTGTCGCCGAAGTTGAGTTGGATGGAAAGAAGCTAATAGACTACGTTATCGATTTCGCCAGCAAAACCCATATCCCGGTGGTGGCGTCGGCTCGTGTGGCTAGAGAATTCATCAATAGAAACTATAAACCCGCTGCGTTAATGTCTCTGATGGAGATAGGAAACAAGTTAACCGACGCCAAATGGGCTGGGGTTGACGGCGGAGGGCCCCATGACATGGCGTTATTTATAGGTTTTCCCTACTATATGCTTTTTGAGGTTTTATCGGCGCTGAAGCACTTTGCCACTAATTTGATAACCGTTAACTTGGATAATAAATATAATCCGCAGGCAAACTGGTCTCTGCCGAACCTAAACATTAAAGAGTGGGTTAACTTCATAGTGAATATAACTTCACAGCTCGAGAGGCGCATGTAGCATGTCAATGTTTGCAGATATACCGGTCGACGTAGGCGTAATTTACGAGGGAGAGAGAATAAGATGGCAGGACGCATACACGGAGCTCGGCGGGCCAAGAGTGGAGCATAAATTCGAGCTAGTCAAGGTTCGCGGGATGGATGAGGTTGAAGATGGAAAGATAACGATAATCGGCCCGGACATAAAGGATTTAGAGAAGAAATCTTATCCATTCGGCATATTTATCGAGGTTGCGGGCAAGGATCTTGAAGAGGATATTGAAGGCGTGATAGAGCGGCGTATACATGAATACGTCAATTACATCGAGGGTGTAATGCATCTAAATCAGAGATACGATATTTGGATAAGGATCAGCAAGAAGTCGTTTGAAAAAGGCTTGGACTCGTTTGTTTATATTGGGAAGGTTCTCCAGAGGCTTTTTAAAAGCGAGCTGCCGATAATCGAGAAGATACAGATAACGTTTATAACCGATCCGGAGAAGGTTAAAGAGAAATTTAAAGAAGCGATGGAAGTATATGAGAGGCGGGACGCAAGAGCCAGAGGACTTAAAGACGAGGAGGTTGACGCCTTCTACGGCTGCACATTATGCCAATCTTTTGCGCCGACGCATGTATGCATAATCACGCCCCAGAGGTATTCAAACTGCGGGGCGATAAGCTGGTTTGATGGCAGGGCAGCTGCCAGAGTAGACCCTAAGGGACCAATATTTAGGGTAGAGAAGGGTGAGCATTTAGACCCGTTAAGGGGTGAATATGAGGGCGTCAATCAGATTGTCAAGATGAAGTCTGGTGGCGAGATACAGCGTGTCTGGCTTTATTCAGCGTTCGGCTATCCCCATACATCATGCGGATGCTTTGAGGCTGTAGCCTTCTATATACCGGAGGTTGACGGATTCGGCATAGTTCACAGGGGCTTCACTGAGAATACGCCCATAGGCTTATCATTCTCGACAATAGCTGACTCAACGGCTGGTGGAAGGCAGATTGACGGATTCCACGGAATATCTATCGAATATATGCGTTCATCAAAGTTTCTGCAGGCTGACGGCGGTTGGGAACGCGTTACATGGGTTCCATCCGTGGTTTTAGAGAGAGTTAAAGACTTTATACCGAAAGACTTAGTGGGTAAAATAGCGACGGAGAAGGATGCTAGGACGGTTGAAGAGTTAAAGCAGTTCCTAGTGGCTAGGGGGCATCCTATAGTTAAAAGGTGGGAGGCAAAAGCCGCTGAGGAAGCCGCTAAATCTATGGCTGTGGCTGAAGAGGCTAAACAGGCTTCCCCGACAGCCGCAATTCCATCAGCGATCGTGACGCCGGCTCCAGCCGCCGATTTAACAGTTCCCGTTGGCGTTGGGGCTGGCAGCTTCAGATTCATCCTCAAGAACGCTAAAATCCGCGCTAAAAGGGTTAGGATAATTAGGGTTAAGGAGAAATGAAGATATGGGATATGGGAAGAAGGAGAAACGGGATGAGGAAGCCGGCGCCTTCATTAAGCTCGGCCCGAAGATCCTTGAGTTGCTGAGCAAGTTAGGTGAGATAGAGCTCGAAGACGTTGAGATAGAGGCTGAAGAGCTTGAGATATGGATTCCGATGATGGTTCCGCAAGCCATGCCGGCTCCACCGGCGCCAGCAGCTGTAGTTCCACCTAAAGCGCTACCGGAGAAGCCTACGGAAATATTGGCGGCTGAGTTTAAGCCCCTAACGCAAACATATATGGGAAGGATAGTTGAGGTTAAGCTCGGCGCAACTAGGGCTGAGGGCGGCTCTAGGGGTAGGGTTGTGAAGATTGGGGGTGAGGCTGCACCATCCTTCTACCTGTGGGAGGAGGTTCCGCCTAACCCTCCAGCCATATCAGCCGACGTATTCGATATGGAGGTAAGCTTGCCGAGGGCTCTAAGGGTTCATGTTCAAGAAGTTATAGGTGACCCGGCTGCTTGGGCTAAGCTAGCTGTTGACAAGTTTGGAGCTGATATGGTTACAGTTCACTTAGTTAGCACAGATCCGCTAATCAAGAATACTCCGCCACATGAGGCTGCGAAAACCGTTGAGGAGGTTCTCCAGGCGGTAGACGTCCCGGTTATTGTCGGCGGATGCGGAGACCCGAGAAAGGATGCTGAGGTCTTTAAGAGGGTTGCCGAGGTCGCTCATGGGGAGAGAGTTATGTTGAGCTCCCTAACGCTCGATATGGCTGAGACTGGCGTTCTAGGCGAGGTTGCGAAGTCTGCTAGGGAACATGGGCATGTTGTATTAGCCTTCACAGCTATGGATTTAAATAGAGCTAAGGAGCTGAATAGGCGGCTCTACGAGCATCTGCCAAGGGACAGCATAGTGATGGATTTGACGACGGCTGCATTAGGCTACGGCTTAGAGTATTCATTCACCATACATGAGAGAGCTAGGTTAGCTGCGCTGGGGGGAGACACAGAGCTACAGCATCCAACATCTTCCGGCTCAACTAATGCTTGGGCGGCTAGGGAAGCTTGGATGAAGCTCGGGTCGGAATGGGAGCCTAGGGAGCTAAGAGGCCCGCTTTGGGAGACGATTACAGCGCTGACGCTGCTTTTAGCCGGAGTAGACATGTTTATGATGATGCATCCGGCGGCAATGCATACTCTCAGGGAGATTGTTAAAAACCTGCTCAAGCAAGGGAGGGCTAGGTCAGAGGATATAGCGGATTGGGTGACTGTGAAGATCTAAAGGGGGTTTTGAGGTTATGGGTGAGGCGGTTAAGAAGGGTGTTAGGGAGCTGAGCCCGCTAGATGTTTATATGCTTCTACCCAGGACTAACTGTGGTAAATGTGGCGAGAAGAATTGCATGGCTTTTGCAACTAAGGTTGTTAATAGGGAGATTCCAATAGAGGTTTGTATCCCTCTCGTTGAGGAAGAGCAGTATAGGAG
>JAOAJJ010000170.1 GCA_026414245.1 Candidatus Bathyarchaeota archaeon | reverse complement strand
GCTATATCCTGATCCAAGCATGTTTGGGAAGAGCACAGCGGGTTCTCTAAAAGATTACGGCTTAGATTGGTCGCACTTCAATATTAAGGCTAGGCTGCTAGGCGCCAAGGGTATAGAGGAGGACTCTGACATAGCGATCTTCCCGAATGTTGACGTTGAGACGAGAGTTGGGGGAGTCCCGCTTAAGATACCTATTATAATAGGCGCCTATGGCTCAACTGAGGTGGCAAGGGTTAATTGGGATGGTTTAGCGATCGGCGGAGCCCTATCAGGAATAATGGTTGCCATAGGTGAGAATATTTGTGGCATGGATCCTGAAGCTGTAATCACTAATGGAAAGGTTACCTACTCGCCGGAGCTCAAGAGAAGAGTTGAAGTGTTCAGGAAGTTCTGGGATGGAAAATATGGGGACATAGTGGTTCAAACAAATGTTGAGGATCAGCGTTTAGGCGTAGACATATATGCTATCTCGAATCTTGAGGTTAATGTAATTGAGAGAAAATGGGGTCAGGGGGCAAAAGCGATTGGTGGAGAGGTTAGAATAGGCAATCTTGAGAGAGCCATCCTTCTGAAGAAGAGGGGCTACATAGTTATACCCGACCCTGAGGACAAAAATGTCCAAGAAGCATTTAAGCAAGGTGTATTCAAAACTTTTGAGAGACATAGCCGCGTCGGTATGCCTAAAGAGAAAGACTTTATTGAGGATGTTGAGTGGCTTAGGGAGCAGGGTGCCAGAAAAGTAAGCATAAAGACTGGTAACTATGAACCTGTAGCCGTAGCGTTCACTATGAAAGTCGCCTCTGAAGCGAAAGTTGACTACGTTGTATTTGACGGCGCTGGGGGTGGAACAGGGATGAGCCCTGTTCAAATGATGAATGAGATGGGGACCCCGACTGTTTATCTTGAGGCTCAAGTCTTAAAGTGCGCTGAAATATTGAGGAAGAAGGGCAGACATGTGCCGGATATAGTTATAGCCGGTGGTTTCATGGATGAAACCCAAATATTTAAGGCTATAGCGATGAGCAACTTCGGGGATGGGCCGTACGTGAAAGCGGTGCTTATGGGTAGAGCTCCGCTAACAGCTGTAATGAAGGCGTCATATTTCGCTGAGCTATCTGAGAAAGGCCAGTTGCCAAAACGTTTTGAGGAAGTTTTTGGGAACTCGCCTGAAAAGTTCTTTATAAGTGTTCCGGAGTTGAAGGCGATGCTCGGCGAGAGGTTTAAGGAAGTCCCCTGGAGCGCTGTCGGCTTATATACATATATGGATAGAATTAAAGTTGGATTGCAGCAGCTTATGGCTGGGACGAGAAAATGGAGGCTCAACCTGCTTGATAGGAGTGATCTGATTGCGTTGACTGAGAGAGCTGCTAGAGTTACCGGCATACCATTACCTGAGGAAGAAGACTATATTATGGAAAACCTTCTATCTTAATCAGAAAATCAGCCTTTATTCTCTTTCTCTTTTAAAACGAAGATTATAATTAAAATAGAATTTAATAGTCTATTTAAGGCAGCGTGAAGATATAGCGGATTAAGTTAAATTTTTCCCGGATGTTAATGATGAGGCTACGGATACTTTTAAGATTTTAAGAATGGTGAGAACTGAAGCCCCGTCAGCTGGTGTTCATGGCTTTGAAATTGACATTGATGCTATTTTTCTTTGGAAAGTAGAAGAATAACGTGAAGCATCTTAGACAACGTGGACAAAAAGGGGGCATAAACTAGGATAATTTATGGGTGTTCTCCGCTACCGCTGCAGAAACCTTTTTCACCTGAATTCTCCCAGCTCTTCCGATGGAGCCTTTAATGCCGGCAGCTCTGGGAACTTAGCCTGGGTTCTCTGCTCAGCCACTAGGGGTGCTTCATTTAAGATCTTTTGAGCCTCCTCGCTTGCAACCTCAAAGTCCGGCGTCATACCCGCTGTCTGGCTTGCCTCAATCATTATTTCATCAAGCAGCACGCTTATCTCGCCGAGCTCACGCTCAGCGCTCGGGAATATTCCAGCCACACCTACACGTATGCTCTGCAGAACCTTACTTATGGGCGCGAGGGCGGCGGCAACGTTGCCGAGCTGTGTTACGGTTTTAAGTCTTAGCGCAACCCTTTCCAGGGCTAATTCAGCGTTCATCATGAAGTTCGTCATCTTTCTGATTTCAGCCAGCTCATTTGCGTACACGTTGGCTCTCTGCATCTCGTGCCTAGAGTAAGCGTCAACAACCTTCTGGAATAGGGTTTTGTCTCTCTCAGCCAGAAGGTTTATGGCACCATTCAGATATTGGATCTGCGCCTCTATGCGCCTAGTCGCTAGCTCTATTTTTTGCCTTAACGGCGCCTCAGGCTTAATTAAAGATTTTATTCCAGTCCTCGGCTCCTCCCAACTTTTAACGAATTTTGACATTTAATTCACCTACTCACTAAGGGAAGAGGTGTGGGAAAGGGTTATAATAGTTCTTAACATGCTCAGATTTACTTGGTTGATAGTGAAATATTTCTAAGTATGTGAGGCGCTTACCAATATTCTAATTATCTGATGCTTCAAGTATCCTATTCCTCTGGAATTTTAAAAAAGTCTGTTAAAGATTCCTTAATGAAGATGGGCGAACATTAACCTTCGGCAGAACATTATTCTGGTCTTTGATATTCTTCAATTATCTTCTTTCTTATACTTGTTGAGCTGCTCGGCTCCTTACCATGAAATCGGTCTATCCTTATCACCTCTATATTTAGCCCTTTCTCTACTATATACTTCTTCAGCTCCCTTTCCATTTCCTCCTTATCGTAGCCGAGCGCCACTATGTCGGGCTTAATCTTCTCTATAACCTTTCCCATATCCATTTCTTCATATCCAAGTATTGCCTCGTCGACAACCTTAAGCGACTCAACTATAGCTCTACGTTGATCCTCCGGGATTACGGGTTTCCTCCCCTTAAGCTTCTCAACCGTTTTATCCCTCGCAATTATCACTATTAGCTTCGAGTCTTCGCCGCCAGCTCTCTTCGCATTAGTTAAATAACTGTCTCTTATACACATC
>JAOAJJ010000169.1 GCA_026414245.1 Candidatus Bathyarchaeota archaeon | reverse complement strand
AGTCCCATAAACCCTACGCCCATTTATAAGCCTACAGCAGAGCCCATTTTAAGCCCAGTTTCAAAACGGAACTGGCGCCGGGGATGGGATTCGAACCCATGCGCCCCGTAAAGGGGCACTGGATCTCGAGTCCAGCGCCTTGTCCACTCGGCCACCCCGGCATAATCCCTCACTCAAAAATAGCGTTACACGCTATCTAAAAGTTTTTCTCTGATCGATGTGCTAGCATATTTAGAAAGATGTCTTGCGTACGTGACCAAAAGATATTTCTTTTAGATTTAGCTTTTAAATTGAAGGGTTTGGTCATGTCTTACTGTCCAGAATGTGGAGGAGAGATGCTTTACATAAGTCGGGCTAAGCATTATGTATGTAGGAGCTGCGGTCTCTCTCTTACCCATCAGGAGCTTATTGAGATTAGGGAGAAATCTAGAGAGCAGTTTGAGACCGATATGGATGAAGATGAAAGGAAAAAAAGGAGAAAAGAGTATCTGCAGTGGTGGCTGTCAAAGAAGAAGTGATTTAGGTTATTTTAGGCGAAAAATTAGGGGCTTAGTTTAATTGGACGCAGCATGCTTAGGAAATAACCTTAAATAACTTTATTTTCTTTCTTATTAGAGGAATTTTTGGGGCGATGAATTTGACAGCGGTCAACCGGAATGTGGAGTTGATATGTGTTGGAAATGAGCTTCTTATCGGCAAGATTCTGAACACTAATGCCCACTGGCTTGCCAGGAGAATAACAAGCCTAGGTTTACTTGTCCGGAGGATAACTGTTGTCGGCGATGACCTGGACGAGATATCTTCCGCTATAAGAGAGGCTATTCAGCGTAAACCATTATTCATCATAACAACGGGGGGTTTAGGACCTACCTTTGATGATAAAACCCTTGAAGGTGTCGCTAAAGCAATAGGCTGTGAGCTTGAAGAGAATGAGGAAGCTCTGGAAATGATTAAGAGGCGATATGAGCAGTATGCTGCTGAGGGCAGAATAAAGAAGGTTGAGCTAACGAAGTATAGGATTAAAATGGCGATGCTGCCTAAAGGCGCGAAGCCCTTGCCAAATCCTGTTGGAACTGCCCCGGGGGTTCTTGTTAAACATGGTGACGTAAATTTAATTATGCTTCCAGGGGTTCCTCAGGAGATGATGGCGATATTCGATGAATCCATTGCGCCGCTTCTACGTGAGGCTGCTGGAAACATGGTTTTCTATGAGGCTAGCCTAGAGGTTAGAGGGATTCCGGAATCGGATTTAGCGCCATTAATAGAGCGGGTTATGCGAGAAAACCCCTACGTTTACATAAAGTCCCATCCTAAAATCTCAGAGAAAACATCTCATATAGAGCTTCATTTCTCAACGACATCCGAAGATTTAAACTTAGCAAAGCAGAGAATTGAAAAATCGATTATGCAGATTTCAGAATTGATATCGGATAAAGGGGAAAAATTCTGCCTATAATACAGTCGTAATTCCCCTTTTATCCCTAATTTCTTAAGGTTAGTTTTATGGAGGCGTGTAAACATGGTCTTCATAGCATTTATAATAGGAACAGCCGGTTCAGGAAAATCTCTATTAACTGCATCATTCTCTGAATGGTTAAAGGTAAATGAGCAGAATGTTGCAACGTTGAACCTTGACCCCGGCGTGATAAAGCTACCCTACGCACCGGACATAGATATACGCGACTACATAACTATTGACGAGATAATGGATAATTATGAGCTTGGCCCAAATGGGGCATTAATACTGGCTGCGGATTTTATAGCGAGCGAAATAGAGAAGATTAGAGAAGAGATCGAAGCCGTAAGCCCAGACATCCTAATCGTTGATACTCCTGGGCAGATGGAGCTCTTCGCTTTCAGGGTTAGCGGGCCGTATATAGCCAGCGAGATTAGTAAGGATCCTAAAGCCATAGTCTACTTATTTGACGCGGCCTTCTCGCTGAACCCACTTAACTATGTCTCAAACATGTTTCTTTCAGCAGCCGTCTACATGCGTTTTCTCCTCCCGCAGATCCATGTGCTATCTAAATGTGACCTGATACCGCGGGAAGATGTTGATAAGATTATCGAATGGTCCGAGGATAAGGCCGCCCTGGAGGCAGCTATAAACGGGAGGCTTAATGGAGATAAACGTCTTCTAAGCTATAGGCTAAGCAGAGCTATCTATCAGCTAGGGTTAAACTTCCCGCTGATACCGGTCTCAGCTAAAACTAATGAAGGTTTCGTCGACTTGAATGCGGCTTTAGAGAGAGTTTTTACTCGCGGAGAAAAGATTACGTATTAGCTTTTTAGCTTTCACATTATTGACCAAGCAGCCGCCAATGCTCCGTACTCCGCCTTTATAGGCGAGTCTGCGCTGCTAATTATTATGACGTCGCCTTCACTTGGACTCATCAAGCGCATTATCTCCTTAAATGCAGACGGGTAATCTTTCTCTAGATCCATGCTAACGCCCGGAATAATAATTTTATTGTTTCTGAAAATCATTGTTACGGCGCCCTTTGCGCCGATTGAAATCGCAGCATCTCGCTGCTCAATCCCGCTCTTAACCTTATTAGCCTGGCCTCTAACCAGTATGGCTACGCTTTTAGGGGCTAGGGTCAGCTCATTGCTCCCGATTTCAGCGATCTTCGGTATAATCCTCTCAATACTGTTCCAGAGAGATCTCCCTCTATCGCTGAGCGAGCACCCATTTTTTGAAGTCACTATTAAGCCAGCCTCAGATAGCCTTCTGAGTACTGTTCTCGTCGTGCCCTCACCTAAGCCCAGTTCTCTAGATATCTTCGTACGCCCAGCTCTGCCGGACTCAGCTAGCAGCTTAAGCAGCCTCATTAAATCTAGCATATTGAAGGATGGTGAGGGGCCCGGGGCGCTCTTTGAAGATATTTTATTTAAGAGAGCTTTCATTGACATAAAGTATCCGCAACTAAACATTAATCTGTAGAAGCATTCATATTTTTCTATTGGGATAGGAGGGAGTGCGCCTCTATAAGCATCTCCGGTATAT
>JAOAJJ010000168.1 GCA_026414245.1 Candidatus Bathyarchaeota archaeon | reverse complement strand
CTTTGAGGGACGCCATACTGGCTGCATCAGTCTTAAACCTTTTCATCAGCTATTCGAGGAAGGTTTGGATGGCTAACATAGCTCAGGCAGTCAACGTCCTGCAAAGCATATGCCTTACAAGGGGCGAGAAAGCGGTCTTTACCCCAACATACCATGTCTTCAGCGTTTATCAGCCACATATGGGCAACATAGCCCTAAAAACCGATTTTGAGTCGCCCATCATAAAGGAGCCGTCTGAGAAAGACTATATTGGTCAGCAGCGTTCGCAGAGGAGAACCCTTAAGCCGCTTAAAGCCTTGGATGCTGCGGCTTCAGTAAGCCATGATGGAAAAAACCTAGTGATAACTCTGGTAAACAGGAGCCTCGATGAGGATTTTGACGTTAAGATAGATTTGCTTGGGAAAGGCGAGTTTAATGGCGGCAGCCTAGCTGTTATCAACGCGAAGGATGAAAGGGCATACAACGACTTTGACTCCCCAGATAATGTGCGGGTCAGGGAGGAGGAGCTGACTATAATTAAGGGTGGAGAATTAGTGTTTAAGGCTGAGAGACACTCTGTGAATAGACTGAATCTTAAATTGAGGCGATAGGCTGGCTCTAGGCGCCGTCAACCTCCTCCTCTATTTTAACGGCTTCCTCAAGCTCCCCAATGCTCTTTATGCCCACTGAGACCGCGTGGACATAGGGTGCTCTAAAAGCGTATCTGAGGGCTTCTTTGGCTCTCTCTGCAAGCCTACCTCTCCCTAAAACCTTCATCAAGTATATTCCCTTACCATTATCGTAAAGCGTTTTTATGGCTCTACGCATATCTTCTAGGCTGCCTTCACGAATATTTAATCCCTCTATATTGAGAACCGTTAAAACAACATCTATCTCTGGAAATCTAGCAATCTCCATTGCGAGAACTGATGAATGGGTTGAGACCCCCACAGCCCTTATAACGCCGTCCTTCTTCGCTTTAAGGAGAAATTCCAGCACGCTGCGCCTGCTATTAAAGTCGTCTAATGTGTCGACGGCGTGCAGCATAAAAATGTCTAGGTAGCCTGTGCCTATCTCCCTCAAGGCATCCTCCAGATCCTTTCTCGCACCCTCAACGCTCCTACTATAGCTTTTACTGGTAATAACGACTTTCTCGCGTCCAATCTTTCTTACGGCCTCCCTTATAGACGGATAAGAGCCATAGCTCTCAGAAGAATCCCAGAAGTTGACGCCCATTTCAAAGCCCTTAACCAATATGTCACTCCCAATAAGCGATCTGCCGTAAATATCCGAGTAGTCTGTCCCTATACATAGCCTAGAAACCAGCAGCCCACTCTTTCCAAGTATCACTTTACGCAATCCGAGCCACCACGAGAAAATGATGTGCCGCCACCTGGAGATAAAACTATCTTAATCCTCCGCTTCATTTACGCCACCACTCAGTTTCTGATGTACTGCGAATGCTAAGGCTGTCAGGGCTGAGGCTGCCGCCATGTCAGTCGCTATCGTGACGCCCGGGCATAGATCCACCACTAGACTTGCGAACCTAAATACGCCGTGGGGTATGCCCTCCCTAGAGCCAACTAGGAAATTCACCCTGCTGCTCTTAATGACCTTTTCAGCCAGATCCAGAGACACGGAGCTTATCGGCTCTCCTTCAGGCTCAAAAACTATTATGGGCTCCTTAGCCCTCTCCCTAACAAGCTCGTAGAGGTTTTGAACGTAGACCTCGGTTTTATGAGGCTTATGCGCGTATGTTTTCGCCTGTATCTGATATCTGGACTCTATTCCCTCAAAGATGCCTTTGATAAAAGCATTTAGCTCATCAGCTCTAACGGATCCTATTGGCGCAATAACCAGTTCGCCAACCTCAAAAGTCTGGGCTTCGCGACCAATTCTAACGCCCATCTCATGGGAGGCATCTAAGCCTCCTAAATACGGCATTTGAACAAGCGAGACCTTCCTAAAGTATTCTCTAACCTGAAATTTTCCAGGCCTCATCTTTTTCAGGAAAATTCTTCCATCAGCCACGCCTATGTAGGCGTGCGGACCAATGATCTCGACGAACACAACCTTATCCGGGAAGTCTAGGTTGACTGGACATCCGGAAGCATCTTTCAACGCTGAACCGACTTTGATGTTTACGTCTATGCTTGAGAAGCTGTGGCGCCCCCTCCTAACTGTGTTTACTGCGAATGATTTGGCGCTCCTTATATGATCGATGACTTTTCTAGCAGCATCCATAATCGATTCAATTTCGGCCGGCGCATAACATTTTACTGGCAGAACCCTTTCAGCCTCCGGAACCTTTGCCTCAATCTCCCTGGCTAAATCATCTGAGGGCAGATTCGACCAAACTAAGACCAGTCCGGAGAAACTCAGCGGCTCAGCTAAAACTTTGGCTTCCGGGAAATTCTCCCTTAAAATCTGAGCAGTAACTCTCTCGTATCTTCTTAGAGTCTTCACTATTACTGAAGCCTTGCTGAAGTCTAATTCATCCGTTTTCAGGTTCATAAGAGGGTCAAGATCAGTATGTTGGCTATTAAGATATATGTCTAGCGCCACATTTAACGGAAAAACGCTTTAAATGGGGCTGGCTGGTATTGAAAAGCTAATATTCTGTTTAGAGGAAAAGTTTTCCTTATGGGTAAATGGATATTTACGCATAGCGACGGCGACGGCGTATGCGCCGGAGCATTAGCCCTAGCCGCCAATCCAGACGCTAAAGTCTTCTTCACACACCCATCCGGTCTTCTAGAAGATTTGGATAATGTTAGTGATGGTGACAGCGCAATAATATGTGACATATCTCTTCCGGAAGAAGGGTTGGCAGCTATCCTGAAAAGGTTTTCAGAGATCGAGGAATCCGGGGGACTCATATATATCGATCATCACCCGCTGCCGGAAAACCTCCAGCTGGAAAATATTCCGGGGAAAGTTATTCACAGCGCCAGCTCATCAGCCTCCGAGCTCACATACACATTTTTTAGGGAGAAATTAACGTGGCTTATGAGTAGGGTTGCGATCTATGGGGCGGTTTCAGACTACTTAGATAATACCCCAACAATATTTGCAC
>JAOAJJ010000167.1 GCA_026414245.1 Candidatus Bathyarchaeota archaeon | reverse complement strand
ACCCTATACCGTATCTACTCGCCCAGTTCTTCGCAGCAAATATTCCAAGCATGGGGCTATATGTTGGAAACCCGACAAACATAGTGATAGCGGACGCCTTCAACGTAACGTTCACGGAGTTCGCAAGATGGATGCTGCTTCCAGCCGCTTTAGCTTCACTCACATGCCTAATGCTGCTTCTAGCAGTATTTAGGAGGAGGGTACCGAAAAGAATTAAAATACCGGACGTTAATCCAAAAATTTTTCTCAGAGACAGAGGCGGCGCTGTTTTCGGCCTTTTAATGCTGGGGAGCACGCTGTTTTTAATGGGTTTGCCTAGCGAGTGGACTGGTGCTCAAGCTTGGCTCATCGCCTTATCTTTCGCTCTGATAACGGCTCTACATGACCTGTTCTCTAAAAGATCACGCGTGAAGATAGTCCTTCATAGGATGCCGTGGAAGATAGCTCCCTTCCTCATAGGCTTATTTATTATAGTTGAGGCGATGGCTTTCTCCGGATGGACTAACATGCTTGCCACGCAGCTTTCACAAATTATTTCAAGGGAGGAATACTTAGGAATCTTTGAGTTAAGCCTTATCTCCGCACTCGGAGCCAGCGTCATGAATAATCATGTAATGACAGTCTTCTTTGTTAAGACTTTTAAAGAGAGCCTCGCGTTACAGCTTTTCGAGAGAGCTCAAGTTAGCTCCACATTCGCGCTAGTTATTGGGAGCAATCTGGGAGCGAACTACATGTTGACAGGCTCACTTGCCGGTCTAATGTGGTCAAAGATCCTTTCAGATAAAGGGGTAAAAATCTCCTTTCGCGAATTCTCCAAGCACGGTTTCATGATAATGCCGCTTGTAACGCTAGCATCGAGCCTCTCACTAGCTACAATGCTAAAATTCAACCCATCCACCTAAACATGAATTATCTGAAATACCATGCCTAAGCGCCCACTTTTACAACATTATGGGTTTTGGGCTGCCAGCCCGGCTGTCTGCTATCTGAGAGGAGGGGAGAGGGTAGGCTCGTATAGCGGCGCCTAATAGCTAATTTTTAATCAATATTTCGCAGAATACATGGAGAATCTCTAGCCGTGAATCTGCCTCAGAATAATCTTTAAATAAATAGCTTAGATATGTTTGGAAAAGCGGGGAGGCAACCTTAAGGTCTCGGGTGCGAAATACTTCTAAAAATTTGAAATTTACTTAGCGCGTTGGGCAGAAAAGCCTATTTCAGCCAACCTTAAACTCCTTCCCTCACAATTTAGCTCACGATGCTTTCACATACCTGCCTCGATTGGCTTCTCAAAACACCAGTTATAAATTTTCTCTCAAAGAGTTTCATGATAAGCGTCTAATGATGGAAACTGTGGGATTTACTGCGGGGTGAGTTCGCTAGCATGCCTTTTTATCTTCAGTATGGCTTCAGCTATATCATCCATGTCTTCACTTGCTCCTAGGAAAAGGTATTGGGGTAACTCAACGGCTTCCACGTAATAGGCTTTCTCAGAGACAGGGAAGCTCATCTTGGCTTCTATATACCGCTTATAGGCTTCACTCCACTTCGGAAAATGTAACGCAATGTGCAGCGGCGGATGTGGTTTACCGCAAGGTATGCCCTCAGCCCTCAAAGCCATGAGGAACTTGTCGCGTGGAACACCGTTAAAACACTTCGGATCATATTTAAAACAGTATGGCCAAGGCTGGTGTTTAGTCAACCGTTCATCAACTTTAACAGGCTCTACACCCTCAATCTCCCTAAGCCTCTTATCTAAGTAAATCTGGTTCTTTTGTCTAATTTTGACTTGCTCCTCAAGCCTCTCAAGCTGGACTAGGAGGATGGCTGCCTGGATCTGCGTCATCCTGTAATTATACCAGTTGATTATTTCAGATGGCTCTATGCCCTCTCCGGCTACTCCTCCCTCCCTCAGCCTCCCACAATCCTTTATGGCATAGCATTTATCGGCATAAGTCTTGTTATTAGTGATTATTATGCCTCCCTCGCCGGCGGTCATAAACTTACCCTGCTGGAAGCTGAAGCAACCCATATCGCCTATCGAACCAGCCGGCTTATTTCTCCAAACGAAGCCATGCCCCCTCGCGCAGTCCTCTATTAACGCTAAGCCGTGCTCCCCAAATATTTTAAGCAGCTTATCCATGTCTGGAGCCGAGCCATAATTGTAGACTGGGATAACAGCCCTCGTCCTATCCGTTATGGCTTCCTCAACAGCCTCAGCATCCATACAATATGTTTCAGGGTCAACGTCAACTATAACGGGCGTGGCGCCAGCCATCAGAACAGCGCTTCCAGTAGCCCAAAAAGTCAACGCCGGAACAATAACCTCGTCGCCGGGGCCGATTCCAGCGGCTAATAAAGCGACGTGCAAGGCTATTGTTCCGTTGGCGACGCATATACCATATTTGCAGCCATGGCTCCTCGAAAACCTCTCCTCAAACTCAGTCTCCTTAGGCCCGCTTACGCCAACACCCCCACCCCAATACCCGCTTCTCACAACATCTTCAACAGCCTTAACCTCCCTCTCATCGAAAACAGGCCAAGAAGGCCATTCTTTAACTCTGACTTTTTCGCCTCCATTAATCGCTAACATGGGTGTAGTCAGCCGCCTGGAACTTGCTTGAATAAAGTATAATCATCTGACCCTAAAAATATATTTGCATTAATCCTACATGCGTTACGTTAGAAACCATCTTCACAAAATATGTCCGAGACTAATTTTCAATCATCCGCCGTACTATATGCGGCGGTTTCTCCTAGCTTCCATGAATGCTAGCTGAAGTGTCTCGCCATTTCATCGTTTTCTGGAAGCCTCAGTATAGCGTCTATTACATCGTTTATCTGCTTCATGCTTTTGGTTCTCACATCCGTTATAAGCCAGTGGATGAGCGCCTCTCTACCACCCTTCAAATTGGCTTCCAGAGCCCATTCAGCCCTCATAATCCTATGCAGCATAACATACTTGTAAAGTTTACTCGGGATAGCGCCTTTAGCAATAGGGTGAATGCCCCTTCCATCAACGGTCACCTGGGTTTCAACCGCTATGTTTTCTGGAAGGTTGGTTATAGCCCCCCTGTTAAGTAGGTTCACGTATATGGGGGCAACAACTCTGCCTCCGGAGAAAGGTATCTCATAGCCGTCAACCCTTCTATCATTATAAATCGAGTCTATTAGGG
>JAOAJJ010000166.1 GCA_026414245.1 Candidatus Bathyarchaeota archaeon | reverse complement strand
ACATAGACGTTATCCGATACTTGCTAAATGAGGAGCCGGTGGCTGTCTACGCGAGAGCTGGCTGCCTCCGCCACAAGAATTTCGAGGACTACGCTCAGATAATGCTATCATTTTCAAGCGGTAAGTCCGCTTTCATCGAGTCCAATTGGCTCACGCCCTATAAGGTTAGGAAGCTCACGATTACTGGGAGTGAAGCTATAATAAACTTGGATTATATAACGCAGGAGATCACTATAGAAACCTCTGGGGAGACTTTAACTCCTAGATATGAGTGGGAGGAGCCTCTTAAGAAGGAGCTGCAGCATTTTGTTAGCTGTATATTAAGTGATGAGGAGCCTCTTGTAACCGGCGTTGACGGATTGAGAGCGTTGAAGATAGCTGAGGCTGCGTTAAAGTCTGCGGCTGAGGGACGCATCATCCATATAAAGCCATAAGTAGGCGGCTAGAGGACTAGATTTGACCTATGTCGGCTCATCGCTGAGATTGAAGGGTTTCCCCTCTAAAAGTATCTTCTTCGGAGCCTTCTCTCTCCACTTCCTTAGGAACTCTAATTCTTCCCTCTTATTCCTTAACTCATCTGGCAGCATCTCCGGTATCTCACCCTTTATCGGATACCAACGTGAGCATTTCGGGCAGGCAATTATGCCCTCAACAATCTCCTCTTTCTCCTCAAAAACATATAATTCGAGGGGATAATGCTTATCGATTGGACATGCCAATATATCCATTAACCTCCTCTTCACCTCTTCCCCCTCCGACACACAAATCTCTTCTATCTGATATAAATATATCTAGAGCCACCTGAAACCACCTCGGGCCAACGGTTCTAACTATCCTAGCGAGCGATATATTGAAGGCTACTCCTAGATCTGAAAGCTTCTTAGAGACCTTGTCGGCAACATTTGCTATTGGATCCTCACCCTTCTTAGTGTGCTCAAAGTCATAGTAATGTATTATGCCTCCAGTAGGCTTTAAAGCCATTAGGGCATAATCTAGATACTCATAGGCTTTTTCCGGTAAAGGCATAAGCACTCTATCCACGGCGCCAGTCAGTCTAGATAGGATAATTTCCTTTGAGTCGCCTAGAATAGCCTCAACAACATTCTCAACCCTGTTTAGGTTAATGTTCTCCCGCATGTAGTGAATGGCAGCCGGGTTAATATCTATTGAGTAAACCTTTTTAGCCCCGGAATGCCTAGCAATAATTATCGAGAAGCATCCAACTCCGGCAAACATGTTAACTATCACTTCACCCGATTTAACCTGCCTCGCAATCCTCATCCGTTCATAGGAGAGCCTTGGAGAAAAATAACATTTGCTTAGATCAACCTTGAATAGGCAGCCGTGCTCCTTATGGATTGTCTCAAATCTTTTCTCACCACGCAGCCACCTAAGCTCCCTTAACCTCAAATCTCCGGAGACAGGCCCCACCTGGCATAAAACTGTTTTAACATTTCTGTGTATCTGCATTAAGGCTTCAGCGATCACCTCGCCCTTTCCTTCAAGTCTTTCCGGTATTTTTAGGATAGCTATGTCGCCGACTATATCAAAGGACTTATATAGCATCTTTATCTCCGAGGGCTCTAGAAAACCAGTAAGTCTATCCTTCAAGTTCATGGCTTTTCATCCCTATACGCTTCTATTCTTAGGATCCTCCAAACCTCTTTCCTAATTAATCTAATAATCTCCCTAGTCTCTTTATCGATCGCTGAGAGCACGAGGAAATATATTGAGGCACCGATTAAAGCTCTAAGCACTGTTAATGTAAGTCTCGCCGGAGCCTCAAGAATCAAGACGACTGCAGTCATAGGTAATGCTGCGCAGAAATATTTTCCAACGCTTTCCCAAGGAATTTTAAAGGCTATGCATTTCCTCGCCATCACGTATTTCGCTAAGGTTAATGGGATGACTACCACGGTATTTATTAATGCGAAATATAACGTTGCTTCTAGAGCATTAAATGCTAGCGGCTTTAGAACCAGGTATACGAATGGCACGACGGCGGCTGCCTGCACATAGTGAAGTGTCAGCAATAAGAACAATCTGCTTCTAATCATCTTTCCATACAATATTTCGGGTTCAGTATCTATCTTCTCTGTTCCACTAATAATTGATTCAAAGATCGATGAGAGGGCGGAGAAAAAAGCATTCGCTGAGAGAATTACGAGTATCGGTTTTGCGACGCTGTATACTGGGTTTAGTATCGCCAAAAGGTTCTCTGAGAGAGCGACGGCGCCTAAGCTCATAGGTATGGCGAGCATCAAAACCATTTTTAGGGAAAACACCACGTCCCTTGACTCTGCGCTTGATAGGAGTTTGGGATATAGGGCGGAGGATAAGAAGGATGAATACCCTATTACTGAGGCGATCGCCGACGAGGCTCCATAATAAGCTCTTGATAGCTCACCGCCATAAATAAATAGGAAAATGTTTGCGAGCATAAGTATTCTTCCGCTTAAAATACCGTATACATTTAGCAGTGAGGCTTTAAGCCACCTTCTGATGTAGGCTCGAACAGCCTTCTCTCTAAACTCGTGTGACAAGTATCTTAGATAAAACAGCATTTGAGCGATCGATGCCGCTATTATCGACGAGAGCACGCCCATTAAACTCATTTTCATCATAAATATTAGCAGATACCCTAAAACCAGTTTACTCACTTCGAAGACAAACAATCCAAATCCAAGGTTCTCTGGGCGCTTAGGGTAAATTGCAGCCTCGAAAATCGCCAATATATGGCTTTCAAATATTATTATGGAGGCAGCCAGATACGCTGGCAAATATTCCCAGCTGATTCGAATAGCGTTCATAATAATAGGGATGGAGAGAACATATATTGCTGTAGAAATGAAACCGATTAGAGTGTTAACATTGAATCCGGTTTTAAAAGAGCCTGACTGACGCCTCGCCGCAAACCTCGTCACCCAGAAAGGGATTATCGCGGATGTCAATGTGAAATACGATAAAATATCACCGAGGTTTCCAAGGATACCATATTCTTCGGGCGATATGCTTCTGGTAACCATCAATGTGAAGAGTAGACCGGTCCCAATACTGATGATTCTAAAGAGAAAAATTATGAAGCCTGAATATCTAAGCTTAATCTGCTCTCGAGCCAAATGCCCTCAACCCACATCATAGATTCCGTGAAATTAACAGTTTGCTTAAATCAGATATCTCCAATAAATTAATAAGTTTTAGG
>JAOAJJ010000165.1 GCA_026414245.1 Candidatus Bathyarchaeota archaeon | reverse complement strand
CCTCAATAACGTCTAGTGAAAGGATTTTGGAGATAATGCATATAGAGCCTGAGATCAAGGACGCGCCCGATGCTGTAGAATTTCAATTTAAGGGGTCAATAGTGTTCAAAAACGTTAGCTTCGGATACAATCCCTACATTCCAGTTTTAAATAATGTGAACTTGGAGATAAAGCCTGGAGAAAAGATCGGTATAGTTGGACCAAGCGGGTCTGGTAAGACAACGCTTACCAAGCTGCTGCTTCGATTCTATGATCCGACTGAAGGAGCCATATATATTGATGGGGTGGATTTGAGGAAGATAAAGCTTCAGTGCTTAAGATCTCAGATAGGTCTAGTTCTCCAAGACCCGCTGCTGTTCTACGGGTCGATAGCCTATAATATTGCTTATGGAAAGCAGGATGCTAGTCCGGAGGAGATAATAGCTGCGGCGAAGGCGGCTAATGTTCATGAATTCGCTATGAATCAGCCGCTGGCTTATGATACGAATGTTGGCGATAGGGGATGGAGGCTTTCTGGCGGAGAAAGGCAGCGTGTCTCCATAGCTAGAGCGATAATAACCGAGCCAAAAATACTTATATTGGATGAGGCAACATCCTCTGTAGACACGTTGGCAGAGAAAAAGATTCAAGAAGCCATGGAAAACCTTGCTAAGGGGAGAACAACAATCATAATTGCCCACAGACTTTCAACATTACAGAATGTTGATAGAATAGTTGTTATGGATAAAGGGAGAATAATTGAGGTGGGGGCTCATAAGGAATTAATGGAGGCTGGGGGGCTATATAGCCAGCTCTATAAGGCTCAGTTCGCCGAGGAAGCTGTAATAGGCGCTCTACAGAGGTGATCCTGATTGCCGCTATCAGACTTCCTAAAAAACCTCAATATATTAGATCCCAAGAAAGTGAAGGTTCTTCTTGAAGAGCAGGAAAATACGCTTAAGTTGGTTGTTGATGGGAAATTATTTTCAGGGCTTACACCAACTAGACCATTTCCGATAACTCACCCCGACTTCATAATATTTAGGGACAGTTATGGGGTCGATATCTGCATAATCAAAGATTGCAAGGATCTTGACGAAAACTCCAGAAGGAACCTCCAGAAAATCTTAGACAAATTATATTTTATTCCCAGAATCCTAAAAATTAATAGGATTGAGACTAGCGGAGACGAATTTCTGTGGGATGTCGTGACAGATAAGGGTCCGAGAGTATTTAGGACTAGAGGCCGCATGAGTGTAATGCAGATTGAGAGAAGGGTTATCGTAACCGATGTGAATGATAACGTCTATGAGATAGAAGACCTCTATAAGCTGGATCCGCATAGTATAGGCGAAATCGATTCAACAATATAGCATGCTGTGGCGTCTAACCATCATCTACAGAACATTTCGTTTGACGAAAAGCATTCTTTTGAAAATAACTGAAAGAAGCAATAGTTATTAAGCCCAAAAAAGATTTAAGCGTCAAACCAAAAGATTGAGATGCATAGATGGAGGGTTAATGTTGGACATATTCGATATCTTCAAACTTAGGAGAAGCATCCGCGCCTTCACCGGCGAAGAAGTCAGCGATGAGGATATTGAAAAGATTCTTGAGGCTGCTAGATGGGCCCCCTCGGCTGGAAATATTCAGCCATGGGAGTTCATCGTGATCAGGAAGCCTGAAACCAAGAGAGAGGTTGCTAAAGCAGCTTTAAATCAAACTTTTATAGAAGAGGCTCCCGTAGCTATAATTGTATGTGCTGATGAGGTTAGGTCCAGCAGAGTGTATGGAAGCCGAGGCGCAACCCTTTATTGCATACAGGATACTGCCGCAGCAATAGAGAATATGCTTCTAGCGGCATGCGCGCTCGGCTTAGGAGCCTGCTGGGTTGGCGCATTCTATGAGGAAGAGGTTAGGCGGATTCTAAATATACCCAGGGGTTTAAGGCCTGTTGCAATAGTGCCGATAGGGCATCCGGCTGAGAAACCCCGCCCACCCTATAAAAGACCATTAAAAGAAATAGTTCATTATGAAAAATTTTAGCGCTAGGTGCACCTTATCTCAAAACATTATTGTATCTAGAAGATGGAAGCATTTTCCCGTTTATCTCCAATTGACTATTTCACTATTCCATAACCAATTAATCTCCATCTACCCATCATTTTTCGGCTTATCGCAACCCTTGAATTCTCTTCAGCGCAGACTGGTCGCGTAAGTTTGAGCTCCACGACGCTGCCCTTCATATGCGTGACGTTTCCAGTCGTTATGGATGTTCCAACATCAAGCAGGAGTGTTTCTCCAACAGATATCTGCTTAACTTCAGTCTGCTCCAGCGTCCCAACAACTCGTTCAAAAAGATGCGTCTCTATGGTTAAGTCATATCTTGTGGGCGGAAGTAAACCTGGTTTACCAACAATGTTCCCCGATAATTTATCAGCCTTAGTTAAAGATGGATCAAGAAGCGTGCCGACGCCGACGAGGCCGCCGCAAACAGCCTCCTCAACCCTTCTCCCCCCAGCGTGGAGGCTCGTTATATTAGTGAAGAGCGGCTCATACTGGTTCTTAAAGGAGCTGATTCCAGGCCTTACCTCAATTTCTTCTCCAATTCTAAATTTGCCTTGAAGAATAGATCCCCCTATAACTCCCCCAACAAGATTTTCAATAGGTGTTCCTGGCTTATTTACGTCGAACGAGCGTACAACGTACATGCGCGGCGGCTTAGTTGGGTCACGTTGAGGTGTTGGAATATACTTCTCTATCGCATATAATAGGAGGTCTATGTTAATCGAGTGGAGAGCTGAGACAGGTATTATCGGCGCGCCCTCAGCCACAGTCCCCCTAGTGAATTCAACTATCTCCTTATAGCTTTCGAGAGCCCGCTTCCTGTCAACAAGATCTATTTTAGTCTGAGCGATAACTATCTTCTTGACGCCAACTATCTCTATTGCAGCTAAATGCTCGCGGGTTTGAGGCTGGGGGCATGGTTCGTCGGCCGCTATGACTAGTATAACGCCATCCATGACCGCAGCCCCGGACAGCATAGTTGCCATTAAAGCCTCATGACCAGGTGAATCCACAAAGCTTAATGCTCTAACGAACTCGGTTTTTGACCCGCAACTCGGACAAATCTCGCTAGTAGAATAGTTACGTGGATTTTCACATACAGGGCATTTGTAAACTGGGGCGTCTGCCTAGCCAAGTTTTATAGTTATACCCCTCTTTAATTC
>JAOAJJ010000164.1 GCA_026414245.1 Candidatus Bathyarchaeota archaeon | reverse complement strand
TTAAGGAGACTACGGGAGCCATCTTAGCAGCACACTATAAAGACACCGCTATGTTAAATGACCCTGTGAGAAACCTTTCCCTGATGCTGGGATTAAATGTGGTTTCCCCTCCACCGGATCTGATTCTTCAGGGTGGGGAGGAGATAGAGGTCGGATATATAAAACTCAAAGTCCTTCACACACCGGGGCATACCCCTGGAAGCATATCGCTTTACTACGAAGATTCGGGCGCCGTGTTCACAGGGGACACTTTATTTGCCGGGTCTGTGGGCAGAACAGACCTTCCAGGCTCCTCCTATAGGGATCTTATGCTCTCTGTAAAGAAGAAGATTTTAGTTTTACCTGATGAGACCGTGGTTTATCCCGGCCATGGAGAGCGCACAACCATAGGTTTAGAGCGGAGATTTAACCCTTTCCTACTATAGGAGCCTGCGGGGGTTAAGGATGTTGTTTGGATCGAAGACCCTCTTTATGCTTCTTAAGAGATCAATATGTTTTTCGCTTAAAACCATGTGTAGATTTTCAAGCCTTATTTTTCCGATACCGTGCTCACCGGTTATCGTGCCACCTAACCGCACAGCCCTCTCATAAATCTCATCTTTTATTTTCTTCGCCGTCTCCTCGTTCTCCACACCCTCTTTCATTATGTGCACGTGGAGGTTTCCGTCGCCAGCATGACCGTAGACCGGTAAATACACGCGGTATTTTGAACCTACCGCGTCAACCTCATTCATCAGTTCTTCCAAGCAGCTTGGTGGAACAGTCACGTCTAGAATATCTATCATGTTTGGCTTGAGAGCTGTGTAGATGCTGCTCCTTATCTTCAGGATCCTACTCTGCTCCGCAGGCGTCTCGGCGAGCAGTATATCTAGAGCGTTATTAGCCTCGCATACCAGCGATAATTCCTCGCATGCCTTTAAAACCTCATCTTGACTCATCCCATCTAAAATGATTATCAGCTGCGCGAAGCCTTTTTGGACAGGCCAACTCTCATTTAAATGCCTGGCTGCCTCAAGCACCTCGTTTATCTGAACGTATTCTATTGCTAGGGGCGTTACACCCGACCTCAATATCGCTGGGACGGATTTCAAGGCGTCTGAGCGCGTGTTGAATGGGATAACTAATGTTAGCATGTATCTGCTTTTTGGAAAAAGTCTTATCACGGCTTTCGTTATAACGCAGAGCGTCCCCTCGCTTCCAATAATCAGCTGCATCAAGTCGTAGCCGACATTATTCTTCAGGGTCTTACCGCCTAACGATAAGATTTCACCTGTTGGGAGAACAACCTCCAAACCCTTAATATAATTTCTCATAACACCGTATTTTATGGCCCTAGACCCGCCGGCGTTAGTCGCTATTAGCCCACCGATCTGAGCGCCCTCGTCTCCCGGATGCGGTGGGAAGAATAGGCCGGCGTCCTCCGCAGCCTTGATTAGATCAGCCAGCGTAGCTCCCGCTTCGGCAACAGCCATAAGATTGTCTCTGTCAACTTCAATCCTATTCATGCGCTCAAGCGAGAGTATTATGCCCGGCTCGGTTGGGACAGCGCCGCCAACTAACCCGGTTCTCCCCCCGACGGGGAAAACCGGTATCCCCCTACTGTTAGCAATTTTAAGTATCAGTGAGACCTCCTCCGTTGAGGAGGGTTTGACGAGCACTAGGTTTTCGGCTGGTTTTGGTCTAACTGGGTCCGGGGTTTCATCCCTCAGGTAGCTTTCAATAAGCTCCCTTTGGTCTATAACCCATCTATCGCCAACTATCCTCCTCAAATCTCCGACAATAGCGTTTAAAATGCTGGGTGACATCATTTCAGCCCCCTTACCCTTCTAACCTCATTGATTAGTTGTGAGATTACCTCATATAAATCCCCTATCACATAATAGTCTGAAAAACCTATTATCGGTGCAGAAGGGTCCTTGTTGACGGAAATAATTACATCTGAATCCCTCATACCAAATAAATGCTGAGGCGCACCAGATATCCCGAAAGCTATGTAGACTTTAGGCTTAACAACGTTACCGCTGAAGCCAACCTGATGCTCCTTACCTATCCATCCAGCGTCGACGAGAGGCCTGCTTGAACCTAAAGCCCCGCCTAGAAGCGTAGCTAACTCCTGAAGGAGCTTAAGGTCCTCTGGGCTTTTCAGCCCTCTGCCAGCGGCCACAATGATGTCTGCCTCAGATATATTCACGCCTCCAACATTAATTTTATCTAAAACCTCTATGCCAGTCTTCTCGGAAACATCAGCCTCCCTAACCACTATCTCACCCTTTCTACTCGGATCTCTGTTTAGGGGCTTCATAACTCTATATCTAACGGTCGCCATCTGAGGCCTAGTTTTAGTCTTTATCTGCGCCATAATGTTGCCGCTGAAAGCCGGCCTAATCTGTAGAAGGTTCCCATTTTCATCAAGGTCTAAATCAACACAGTCGGCGGTTAAACCGGTTTTCAAGGCTGCTGCCACTCTAGGCGCCAGGCTCCTGCCAATCCTAGTTGCACCTATCAGAAAAATTTCTGGTTTAACTTCGCTAACAATTTTAATGATATTTTGCTTATATCTGATGACGTCAAACTCCCTGAGGGACGGATGATCGATGAGATAAACCTTATCTGCGCCATAATAGATTAGCTCCTTCGCCTCGTTTAAAAGACCGTATCCTAGGAGAACTGCGCAGAGAGACTTTTTAAGTCTATCCGCAAGCTCCCTGCCTTTACCAAGTAGCTCGTATGTTACGTTATGTATTTTGCCATCTTCCTGCTCGGCAAAGATTAAGACGCCGCATTCATCAGACATATCTAACACCACTATAAAACCTTATTATCCATAAGAACTTGAACAATCTTCTGAGCTACTTCTCTAGGCGGCCCAGATATCATTTGACCACGCCTCTTCTCAGCTGTGGGAGTATAAACTCTGACTACGCGTGTAGGTGAACCCTCAAAGCCAAAGTATCTTGGATCAGCAGCCTCAGCCAGATCCTCATACCTCCAGACTATTATAGGCGCCTTCATCGCCCTCAATTTATCCTTCAAGGTTGGTAGGCGCGGGGTGTTCAAATCCTTCGTTACGGTTATTAGGGCGGGTAAACTAAGCCTAATGATATAGTGGCTTCGCTCCATTCTAGACTTAACAATAATGCTTCGCTCATCCACATGCTGAATCTCCTCGACAAACGCTGCGGGAGGCATGACTAGAAACTCAGCGACCTC
>JAOAJJ010000163.1 GCA_026414245.1 Candidatus Bathyarchaeota archaeon | reverse complement strand
CCTCTATATCGCTTATGCCGCGCCCTTCAAGAATTATGGTTTGTACTTTTATGCCGCGGCTCTTGAGCCCCTCATAGACTCTAAGCCCTATATTTTCGTCTAATAGGAGCTTAAGTCTCCGCAATCACTATTTCCTCTCTGCTGATAATCTTAGCAGCGTATAGAAGCGCTGCATAAACATCCTCAACCTCAATGTCATAGTCCCTTGCAATATCTTCGGGCTTCATGCCCCTGCCAAGAAGCTCCAGCACTAAATCAACAGTTATCCTAGTATTCCGTATCACAGGCTTACCAGCCATAACATCCGCTCTAATAATTATGCGGTTAAGCAAACCCTCCAAATTGACACCACACTAAATTATTGATGCAAAAGCATTTTTAAGCATTCACATAAATGTGCATCATGGATAAAAGCCAAGAGAACCGACCCAGATTCTAAGAACAACATTGAAAGAGATTTAAGGAGCATTGTTGTTCCTCACTCCATTGAAATACAAAACATAAAAAAGAAAGATAGTTTTACGGGAGATATCTCCAGATGCCGCTAGGTTCAAATCCAACCTCCCGCACTATTGGATCCGCCCACAGCGATCTTAACTTCCTCCTCCTGAAGAATTTTAGGCTCTCATACTTGCAGACATATTCAAAGAGCCTGTAAAAACTGAACTATCTATGTCTTCAAATATTTAGAGATATGGAATTTATGATATTAAGGGGCGATTTTTCATAATGAGTTGGAGAGACTTCTGGAAAACGTTGTGCCCTACAAGAAAATAAGATTATGAAGAGTTTCATAAAGAGGTAATGGCAAGCCTAGTAATCTCCGCCTACGTAGAAATATAACGTCTTTCATGAAAGACGTTTATCCACTACAGTCTCCTTTCCTATCTTACTAATTCCATTCGCCTTTTTTGACTAAAAGGATCAAATATTGACTATATGGGTCTTCACGAAAAATGATGAAGAGATTTATTCTAATAAGCGTTATATTTGTTTCCTTTTTTTAACTTCTCCACTCGGTTATATAAATAGAGGACACAGAGAGTCCAGTATTGACGTTTCCTTACGCTACATGTTTAATGCGTGAAGCTGCCTTGATTCTTAGAAGAGACTAGATATAAGTGACGAGAGAATTGTAAATCCTGCTAAGCTTCACGCCGAGTTTATTAGAGATTATGTTGTCACGAGCGATAGCTATGATGAAGCCTACTTTAGGTGGATTAAAAATAAGGCTATGAGGGTCTAATAATACAACATTTTCATCTCATATTTCTTGAGGTGTTCAACTGCCTGGTTAACGTCCATAAACAGCAATCGCACTCTTTCTACATCATTTAAAGTAACAGTGTCACGTTTCATATACCTAGCATTTTGAGCTGCTAAACTTAGAAGCTGAACTGAGTATCTAAGCGATGATGAAGCCCCTATCTCAGTCAGCTTTTCGAGGGCATCCTCATCTAACCCTATGCGCTCTTCTTTAGCCCTGATTCTTAATATTTCCCTTATCTCATCTTCGCTGTACTCATGTGTCGCTATTATAACCGCTCTATCTAAAAGGTCTAGTGGGAAACCCAGCGGGCTCTTAACATCTGTACCGCGTATTGTCGTTATCCCTCGATTTGTGGCAAGTATTATTATTGGGACGAGCTCGCTCTCCAGTGCTCTTCCAAGAAAGCTGAATGCCTCTAAGTCTAGCAAATGGCTGTCGTCTATGAAGAGTACTCCGGGATGTATGAACGCTCTGCCCTCATCAACCATCTTTTTAACCATCTCATCGACAGATGCTCTAACTTCACTATCTATCTCCTTACTCTCACCGAAGCTAAAGAGAAGTGAGAAGAAGCCGCCGCTCCTGCTTTTAGCATGCATTTTATCTAAGTCATCCAGTGTTAAGGAGTAGACAAACTCCTTTTCCTTTAAAACTTGACCAGTCGGTCTAGGAACCTTTTCACGAGTATCAACCTCGTAAATCTTGCCTTTACTGCTCTCCATGCTTAAACCCAGGTTTACAACCCTACCTGTTTCAGCATCTATTTGTATTACACATCCCTCGGCTATGCCCTGCGCAATTATCTGCTGCGCTATAGATGCGCCGGCCTCAATAGTTTTCTCCTCCTTTGTTGTTTTTAGAGTTAATCGCACGCTTTCTGGAACCCTTTGATATGGATTGTATGGATGCGGCGCTGTTCTAATCTCTAGGCTTGTGATCTCGCCCTCATAGACCTTACGCATCTCATGTATCTCAACCCCTATGGCTTTACGCATAGCCTCAATTAAAACCTCGGTTTTCTTCCTCTCACTGCTATATATTTCGCTACCGCTAATCTGTATAAACGGAACATTCGGCCCAAGCTCCCTCGCTATAGCCATCGCTATAGCTGTTTTACCCGTTCCAGGAGGCCCTGCCAGAATAATCGTTCTCCCACTCAATTTACCCTCCTTAATCATCTGGACCACTAGTCCAGCGGCCTCACGGGCCTTTTCTTGCCCAACCATGCCGTCCTTAATTTTGACAGCTCGAAGGTTTTCATCTAAACCTAAACCTTTAATATGAGTGTGGGCGCCTACCCTCTCGAAACGCTGGAGGCTAGTAGGCACTTCATGTATGTCAGCCATATACGACACCTACAAAAACTAAAAATATGGAGGAAATATATGAAAAATTGAATTTTCAATGGAAAATTTCAGTCAAACTCTGAGGTTTTACTCTCCTCTTCCTCCTCCTTCTTCTCAGCGCCTTTGCCCTTCTCCTCCTCCTTAGGCTTGGCAGCAGCGATAACGTCGTCTATTCTAAGTATCATTGAGGCGGCTTCGGTTGCTGATTTGATCGCTTGCTCCTTCACTATAAGCGGCTCTATGACCCCCTTCTCATACATGTTTACGATCTTACCGCTGAAGACATCTACACCATTAGCGTATCCATCCGGCTTTTCATGGGCGGCTCTCAATTCAACCATCACGTCAATCGGCTCCAAACCAGCGTTCTCAGCCAAAGTCTTCGGAATTATCTCTAACGCTTCAGCAAAAGCCTCTATAGCTAGCTGCTCCCTGCCCCCGATCTGGGCAGCATACTTTCGTAGCTCCTTGGCAGCCTCAGCCTCCGCTGCGCCTCCACCTGGAACAACCTTATTCTTCTCTATTACGTCGGATACAACTGAGAGGGCGTCATGCATCGCCCGCTCGGCTTCATCAACCATACGCTCTAAGCCAGCGCGTATAAGTA
>JAOAJJ010000162.1 GCA_026414245.1 Candidatus Bathyarchaeota archaeon | reverse complement strand
AGAAAATATATTTGTGATGAGATAATGGCTGGGATGGGTGTGCCTAGATACACGACTTTAACGCCGGCCTTCCCAGACTATGCAAGATATGCAGATATAATTAAGGAGATTGAGAAGGAGTATAGCTACAACCTGGAGAAGAGTAGGGAGATAATTATTGAGGAGATGATTAAGCTCGGCGCTGAGTTAACTGAAGGAAAATGGCATTATAAAGGCGAGCCGGTTACAATAATATTCATTATTAGGGTTGAGGATCAGAGAAGAGCGATAGGCGACTATGTGGCCTCACAGCTTGAGAAGCTGGGCTTCACGGTTGATAGACAGTATAAGACTAGTAGGGAGGCGGCGCCCATATGGATTAGAGGTAACCCGGCGGATGGAAAATGGCATCTTTATACTGGCGGATGGATAACGACTATTGTCTCTAGGGACGAAGCGGACAACTTTGGTTTCTTCTATACGCCGAGGGGTGGTTTAGGGCCCTTATGGAGCGCTTATAAGCCATCCCCAGAATTTGATTACGTAGCTGGCAGATTGTGGACTAGAGACTATAGGACCATTGAAGAAAGGGACGACCTTATGAGGAGAGCCTTGACGCTCTCAATGAAAGATTCTGTGAGGGTGTGGTTGGTTAGTCAGACAGCTCCTTGGCCTGCTAGAAAAGAGGTCTCGTTAACCTATGATTTGGCAGCAGGCTTCTCCGGCGCAAGGTTATGGCCATATACTATTAGGTATGCTGATAAGGTCGGCGGCACAGTTAAAATAGCGTCCACAGACCTACTTGTAGATCCAATAAACCCGGTTGGCGGGAGCAACTGGATATATGATGCCATGTTCTATCGAGCGTTATCAGATCCGGCGGCTATACCAGATCCATTCACTGGGCTCTACTGGCCGCAGAGGGTTAAGAAGGCAGAGGTCTACGTTGAGAAAGGGTTGCCTGTAGGCGTCACCCTAGACTGGGTGTCCCTGAAATTTGTTGACGAGATAACTGTGCCTACAGACGCATGGTACGACTGGGATCCGGCGAAGCAGGAAATAATTTACGCTCCCACTGGAACAAAAGCTAAGACGAAGACCGTGGTCTACTATGATGATAACCTGTTTAACATAAAGTTCCATGATGGCAGTAAACTCTCGTTGGCAGATATAGTATTCGCTTATATACTGACTTTTGATAGGGCTAAGCAGGGAAGCCTAGTTTACGACGAATCATATATTCCAACGTTTGAGGCCTTTAGGGAATACTTTAAGGGCTTTAAGATAGTGAGCACCACCCCATTAGTCATAGAGTACTATTCAGACCAGCTATACCTTGACGCTGAATTGATAGCATGGGCAGCAGCGACCGCATTTTATCCAGAGTACTTATACGGCCCCGCCCCATGGCACATGATCGCCATTGGTTGGCTCGCTGAGGCGGAGAATAAGCTGGCATTCTCAGCTGATAAAGCTAAGAGCCTTAAGGTTGAGTGGATGAGCTATGTTGCTGGACCATCAATACCTATATTGGCTGAAAGCCTGGGGAAAGCCATTGGAGAGAGGTTCATACCCTACAAGAATGTGCTAGGCAGATATGTTAGTGAAGCGGAGGCCCTAGAAAGATACAATAATTTAAAGAAGTGGTATGATGCTAAGGGACACTTCTTAATTGGTCATGGGCCATTCTATTTGGATAGAGTTGACCCAACCGCTAGAATAGTAGTGTTGAAGGCGAATAGAGAGTTCATTGACCCGGCAGATAAGTGGCTTAAGTTCTCTAAGCCAATGATACCTGAGGTTAAAATCGTCGCCGCACCTACTATCGTACCTGGGCTCCCAGCGGAGATTAAGATCTCAGTAACATTTGAGGGCAAACCATACAGAACTGTAGACATGAGCTACATCAAATATATAGTCACCAGTCCAACGATAAAGCTTATCGGCACCGCTGAACCCGTGACAGACGGCGAATGGGCTATTAAACTTAAGCCCGAGGAGACATCTATGCTAGCTGCAGGGGCAGCTAGCATAGATGTAATAGCCGTATCTAAGCTGGTCGGTATGCCGGTATCAACAAGCGGGACAACCATTGTTATGAGTGAAACAGAGTATCTTATGAGCGAGCTGGCGAAGGCTAAAGCCGACTACGAGATAAAGATGTCTGATCTAAGAGCTGAGTTGGAAAGTAAAATCAACGATCTTAATGCGAGGATTGATGAGCTGAGAGGTATGGTTGGCGCAGCTACAACAGCCATGTACGTTGGAATAATCGCCATAATACTCTCCATAATAGCGATAATACTACCAGTGGTAAGAAAGAAGTGACAAGCAACCACTACTTTTTTTAATCTCCTCCACCTATTTTTTCTCTTAGACTGCGAGGAAAGAGTGAATGTTTGCAAGAATAGTGAGATATATGTTGAAGCGCGCCATCATACTCTTAATTACGGTAGTTATCGCAGTCTATATAACAATTTGGATTGCAAATATGGGCGGATATGTCGATGAGATAATCAAAAGTGATATACTTCTCTTGGTTTCGCAGAGCGTTCGGCAGAATCCCGTGTATAGGGGGTTAAATGAGACCCAGATAACTAAGATAATAAACGAGATTTATGATAACGAGCTAAAGAAAATAGGTTTCGATAAACCATTCATATATAGAAGCTTCGTTTATTTAAGAGACGCTATAACACTTAGCCTTGGTAGAGCATTATTTCTAAGCAGCGACAGCGGGTCAAAAAACGTTAGGATAATAATTCTTGAAAGGCTGCCGAATACGGTTCTCCTATTCACAACAACACAGATGCTCCTATTTTTTATAGGGCTGTTTTTCGGGTTATTCCTCTCTAGAAGATATGGAAGTTTTCTGGACAGACTCTCTGTCTTGCTTGCCCCTCTTTCATCCCTACCAGGCTGGTTTTATGGAATATTCCTCATACTGGTCTTCGCCTCATTCCTTAGGCTACTGCCATATGGGGGGATGGTTGATGTTCCGCCGCCGACAGATAAGTTAGCGTATGCTTTAAGTGTCATAAAGCATATGGTTTTACCGGTTTTATCTTGGCTGATAGCCTACTCATTCATAAACGTCTATGTGAGAAGAACATTCTTTCTAATGTTTTCAAGCGAGGATTATGTGGAATTTGCGAAGGCTAAGGGTTTACCTGGCTCCCTAATACAGAGGAGATATATACTTAGACCAACGCTGCCGCCGATAATAACTGACTTCTCATTAACGTTAATC
>JAOAJJ010000161.1 GCA_026414245.1 Candidatus Bathyarchaeota archaeon | reverse complement strand
GTAATAGGTTATGGGCGGCTTTGGGCTATCAGCCATTTTAGTGCCCTCTATCGGTGTGAATGCGAAAAGGGCTGGGAAAACCCCTTCATCTACACACTTCTGTATCATGGAGATGAATTCCTCTTCACTCTCACCTAAACCGGCTATGAGGTGCGTTGTAACCTTTCCTCTACCAAAAACCTTAACGGCGTCTTTAAGCGCGTTTAGGTGGAGGCTCCATCTATATGGGCCGCCAGCTAACTCGCCCTTAACTCTGGAAAAAATTTTTTCTGTGACCGCGTCTAACGATATGCTGATTCTTTCTACGCCAGCCTCAGATAATCTAATCATATCTTCAGTTGAGAGCGGCTGGCATGAAATAGATATGGGAACTCTGCAAGCGGACGTTATTCTAAAGACTAGATGCTCCAGATCACATTGAACGCCGGCGTAATTGAGCGCTTGAATGCAAACCCGCTTTATCCTTCCACTCTCAACGGACCTTTCAATACAATTTATAACATCGTCAACCCTAAAATCCGGCCACATGACCCTTGATAACATACCCGCTTTTGCCGTACTGTCTCTGGCTTGGGGGCAGAAGGCGCAGTTAGCTGAGCAGCGCCCTTCTCTATATGTAAGCAAGTACGCTGTTGTAGGCTCGGCGCTAACGATTCCCTTCACTAGCCCTAGAATTATCGCCGAACCTATTGAGACTCTAACCCTCTCTATTACTCTCAATACGCTTACCTCACCATTACATTTTAGTCGTCTCCACGCCT
The DNA here is from genome assembly GCA_026414245.1 of Candidatus Bathyarchaeota archaeon. Classification (GTDB taxonomy): domain Archaea; phylum Thermoproteota; class Bathyarchaeia; order Bathyarchaeales; family DTEX01; genus DTEX01. The sequence goes on along the minus strand of JAOAJJ010000161.1, from coordinate 2,534 downwards.
TTATTCTCTCTATCCATATCCATTAGCTTTAACTAGCGAGTACTTCATGTGCCTTGGGGGTCAACTTAATGTCCCATAGATCTATTGGGATACTCGACGAGAAATTTCCACATACTCTTTAACACGAGAAACGGGAGTTTTTGGGGTTATCGGGCTACCTAGCGACATCACAAATTTTTTATGGTTTCGTCCAACATTAATCTGCTTTATAATCTCTTTTTCCAATTCATCGCTTGTGCCATTCTGGAGAATATTTATGGAGTCTAGGTTACCGAATATGCAGGCTTGACCTGCAACAATATCACTAACCCATTTTATATCGATCTTAAAACCTTTTTTGCTTTCTTCCAGAGATATGCAGTCTGGGTGTGCATCTAGTATTAATTCTAGTCGATCACGTATATCCCCACATGAGTAATAGATACTCTTCAAAGCTAGGCGCCTCATAGCTGAAATTATCTCAACATTGTAAGGTAAAACTATTTCCTTAAAGATTTTTGGTGATATCTCATTTGAGGATGCTAAACATTCTTCAAGCCACACTCCATTAATGCCAGCTTCAGCATAAGCCTTTAGTATTTCTACAATTTGCTTAGTGATCTCCTCAAGCATATATTGAACTAGCTCAGTCCTTCTAAAAAGAAACAACATCATTCCCTTAAACCCAAAGCAACTACTTAGCGCCATCCAATAAGGTGAACTAACGCTAGAACAGATAAACTTTTTTGAGCCAAAACTTTCTACAACCATCTTTGCATAGTCGAGGCTCCCGTTTTTAACCATATCTTTCGCATCTATTACCCTCAAATATTTCTCAGCATCACTTATAGATTTGATTAGAGGGTCCCTTTCTATTCGAATAATCTCCCCACCTATAGGTGGCCTCTTTATCTCCCTCCTCTCTTTACTCAAAGTATTAACCAAAAATACACGGCTATCGGAAACCTCAATCTTATGAGATTCTCTCCAGTCTCTAGATGGGCAAAGTCCACATTGCACCCAATCTAAATCTAATCTCCTCAAGAGATCTTTTTCAACTTCTAGGCGGGCTGAAAGATCAATATAATTCATTATCCACCAAGGTTTGTCGGTTACTTCCTCCCAGTGATCACGTAAGAATATATCGAGATATGGGATCACCACTGGAAAATCTCTCTCCATGCCTTTTGATATTGCGGTCAACATTCTACTTTTACTATTCATCTTTCATCCAAAGCCTTTAGCATGATTTGGAACGCATTCTTCTTTAGCAGCATTATGTTCACACAGGTAAAAAATCTTTGTAAAGGAAATATATTCCACACGGCTTTATAAGAATTGGTGGAAGAATGAGTTTTCCCAGTAGAGAAGCATTTAACTTATATTCCGCTTTGCAAATAATAGAAACCTGAAATTCGGAGGCATAGTGTTTGCGTATAGTTTTTTCAGAGAGGTGTTTGGAATATTTTGAGCCTGGGCATCCGGAGTCTCCAGAGAGAATTCTCAACATATATGTTCTGCTCAAGAAAGAGGGGTTCAAATTTATTGAAGCTGAACCATGCTGTGAGGAAGATCTTCTAATGGTTCATAGCGAAGAGCATGTTAAGAGAATTAAAAGTGGAGAATTCTATGATCCGGACACCCCTAGTATTCCGGGAATATATGATTATGCAAGGCTTGCCGTTGGAGCAGCTATAAAAAGCATGGAGATTTCCTTAGAGGGGGAAAAAGCCTTCTCGTTAATGAGGCCGCCAGGTCACCATGCCGGCGTTAACGGTAGGGCTCTTGGGGCTCCAACACTTGGATTTTGCTACTTTAATAATATCGCTGTCGCGTGCAGAAAAGCTTTGAGGAATGGGGAGATAAATAAGATAGCAATATTAGATATAGACTGCCATCACGGGAATGGGACTCAGGAGATATTTTTCAGAGACCCACAGGTGCTATTTATCTCTCTTCACAGGTACGGTGGGATTTATCCCGGAACTGGAGAAAGATCTTTAGAAAACTGTCTTAACTACCCATTCCTTCACCCAGTTAGTGATGAAGAATATATTAGGGTTTTAGGCTTTGCTTTGGGCGAAATCGAAAAGTTTAATCCGGAGCTAATAGCCATCTCAGCGGGTTTTGATGCGCATAAATGTGATCCAGTTTGCGGTTTAGGGTTGAGCGCTAAATCGTATGCCGTAATAGGGCGTATGATTTCGAAGTTAAATAGGAAGGTTTTCATAGTTCTTGAAGGCGGCTATGGAGGAGAAGTCCCACAATGTGTGCTCAATTTCCTTAAGGGTCTAGAAGAGGGATAAGGGACTGAGCTCTTAAGCCTAGCTATGGCTATATCTGATTTACGCAGCATCGTGAGGTATTGGGCAAATAATATATTTTTCTCTCATTTTTCTCTTATCGTCTGGAGGGAAGAAACGCCATGGTGAATGAGATTGAGGCTATCAGAGATTACATTCTTCATGAAGAGATGAGCGTCAGCGAGCTCATTGAGCAGATGAGGGGAGCTTGGGGTTTCACCGCGGAGAAGATTGCTAGGGGTGTGGATATAC
>JAOAJJ010000015.1 GCA_026414245.1 Candidatus Bathyarchaeota archaeon | reverse complement strand
AAAAATTCCCCGCCGCTCATTAAGTAACCTATCACCCGGTCTACGAAAACCATTATTGTTGCGCCCCAGAGGATTAGGCAGAGGAGTTTAAGCATGTATTTATCATTCTCAGCCTTCGAGTACCAGATTGCGGTGACGATTGCGGCTGTAAACGCTAGCATTATGAGCCACATAGCCTCCCAATAGATTTATATAGTGTTACGAAATATAAAATTTGTGTTACGGAGGATCAAAAGATGGCGTGCTTCCTAGTTCCCATGATATTAGCGGTAACAACATCCCTCATACAGAAGACTGCGCGGGGCATATCTGAAAAGCTAAAGATCTGGATCCTTAACGCCCTATTGTGGGGCGGCGTAATACTGCTAGCTTTAGAGCACATGTGGCATGGTGAGATCGTTCCATGGCCACCTTTCCTGACAGCCATGATGAATCCAATGGAAATACCATTGATGCTGCATGAAATGGTAACTGTTGGGACAGTTATGTCGGCCGCCACGTTCGCGGCTTGGGGGGCGATACTCGCAGTAAGCCACTATATACCAAAAATTACAGCGGTAAGAGCGGTAGAGCCCCCTGAAAAATTATCCACTGCACGTTAAATGAATACTGCGCCGCCGACTCTTTTATTCTATCGTGAGGTCTTTAGCAAAAATCTTGCATTATTGAGATGAAGGGGATGCTAAGACCTCTCCAACTCAACTACTGAGACGCCTTCCCTCTTGCTTACGCTATACATTACATCCGCAGCTTCCTCGATTTCATGGTGATGCGTTATGACGATTATCTGCGGGATAATCCTTCCCCCTTCCCTAAAGAACGAGCTTAAAACATTAATCAAGTCTTTACGCCTCTCCTCATCTAAATGTATTGTAGGCTCATCCATAATGATCGCCTCAACCTTATCTGAGAGGACACGCGCTATAGCCAGCCTAAGGGATATTGAAAGCGCAACTCTCTCACCACCGCTTATCTGCTCTATGCTCTGGAGGCCAGCGGGTCCGGTAACCAGAATGTTATAATCGTCATCTATATGAACGTCCGATATTTCCAAGTTAAATTTCTCGAGAAAGTCTCTTGTGAATTTCTCCAGTAGGGGTCTCGATCTCGCTCTAATTAATCGCTGGACACCATCCTTATGGAAGGCATCCCTAATGATTTTCAGGGTCTTAATGAACTCTTCGACCTTGGCTTTCTCCCTCTCTTTCTCAAGAAGCTGACTCATCTCTTTCTCGCTCTTCTCCTTATCCATCCTCGCCCTCTCCAGCTCAGCCCTTAAGGCAGATATCTTTTCAACAAGCCTAATTTTTTCAGAGATCTTCTTCTCATAACCCTGCTGCACCATCCTGTGAAGGCTTTCATCATAGGCCAATTCCTTAATTAAGGCTTTAATCCCCTCAAGCTCTTCACTTTCAGCCAGGATCTCGCTCGTTAAGCTCTGCACCTCAACCCGCAGAGCTTCCAGCTTCCTTGCCAAGGGCTCGTTCCTATCATACTCGGCTTTCTTAACCCTTAAATCAAATAACTCCTTTTCAGGATCCGACGGCCTATAGCCCAGACTATTTAATAAATCCTCCGCTTCGTTTGAAAGCGCCTCTATCTCCTTATTAATCCTATCGAGGTTCGCTTCGATCTCCTCCTTCAATGGCCATCTGCTGAGCTCCCGCCTCGCAGCGTCATATTCTCTGTAGGCTTCTTCAAGGCTCTTAATCTCCTCCTCAAGCGCCGTTATTTCAGAATCCAATTTATTTAAAACCTCAACCCTTTTTCTCAGGATCTCCATCTCATGCCTATATTGCTGCGCCTTCTTGTCCAACTCCCCTATCTCACTTAAAATCTCGGATATTCTATCCGGGTCGATTTTTGAGAGTTTCTCCAAATTCTCTTCACATATTTTCTTCTCGGATTCAATTTGCTTGAGATCGTGTTGAAGTGAAGCCATATCCCTATAGCTGTCTTGCCTCACCTTATCAAACTCCTCCATAAGTCTTAATTTATGCTCGGGAGACAGCGTCCTCTTGCAGATTGGGCAGATATCTGACTCAGATATCTTAGATAATTTAAACTCAAGATCCTCAATCCTACTTTTAATGCTCCCAATCTCCTCCTTTATAATGCTCGCCTTCCCCTCTAAACTAGATCTTAGAGCGTTAAGCTCACGCCTCCTCTTATCGAGAAGGGAATGAAGGTTCTCAGGGGAAACTCTCTCACCTAAAACGCGCGAACACTCATCAAGTAGACGCGTTAAAGCATCGAATCTCCTATTCCTCTCCTTCAAGGTCTCTTCATACATCCTTTCTAGCCTCATAAGTCCTTCCCTAGACCCCTCGTATCCCCTTCTCTCCAACATTTTTTGGCTGAGGGCTGCGCTCTTCGCCAAGTAGCTCTCATAAGCCCTCACATTACGCGTCAATATGCTGTTTAATTCTTCTATGCGTTTAAGCTTCTGGTGTTCAAGATCCATCTCCCTCTCTTTTTCAACCAAAGCCTGGAGCAGCCTGCAATATTTTTCCATTATTGGAAGCCTTGCGACAGCATCCCTTAAGCCTTCAACCTTTACAAATGCGGCTTCAGCCTCCTTTAAATCCGCCTCCTTCTGCCTTAGACTTCTGGCTAAATCTGCAATCTTGGTCTCTAGAACCGCAGCCCTTGAACTCAACTCAGCAAATATTTCCTTTTTCCGGTCAAGCTCCTTTAGCTGCCTTTCTAGGGCGCTTATCTCCTCCTCAACATCCTTAAGCTTTAATGATTCAGATCTAAGGGAGGATTCTAAGGAGTCTATCTCCGATTTTAGGCTTCTTATGCGTCCTTCAACATCAGGCTTTCTCTTCAACTCGCCATCTAAGTATGAGGCGATGTTCTGATACTCGCCTATCACCTCCCTCATATATTGATAGGCTTTTTCTAGATCCTCTATGCCGAGCAGCCTTGAAATTATCTGCTTTCTGTTGGATGGCGTCTCGGTAACCAGCCTTTCAATCTCTCCCTGCTGGACGTAAACTGAATGAAGAAATAGATGTTCATCTAAGCCGGTGATCTTCTCTATCTCTGAAATTATTGTTCGCCCGCCGCCTCTAGCTATAATTAGCCTCCTGCCATCTTCGACTTTCAATAGTATGCCTTTCACCTGCTTTCCCCTTCGATCAACATCCCAATCCACAGCGTATTTCACTCCACCCTCACTAAACTCCACAAAAACCCTTGACCTCTCAGCGTTTCTATGAACTAGATTTTCATTCTTACCTCTACTATGCACGTTGAAGAGAGCGAAGCTTATAGCGTCCAGAATAGATGTTTTGCCAGCCCCGTTTGGACCTACGATAACGTTAACTCCATAGTCGAACTCTAATTCGCTGCTTTTATGCGAAATGAAATTTTCAAGCCTAACCCTTCTCAGAATCAGCCTTCATCATCCTCCTAAAGTATTCGTCTGCAATCTTCTTCGCCTCCTCAACATCCCCATCCTTTAAAACCTTAAATAGCTCGTAACCAAACTCAGCCGCCCTTTCATCCTTTAAATATTCCCTTAAAAGCACAGCTATGTTAATGTCTCCGGGCTTCAGCTCAATAAAATTTCTTTCAGGCTCCTCAATAATCTTAGAGCGGAAATACAGAATTTTACCCAACAGGGCTTTATTTAAGCTCTGCTGGACCCTTTGGCGGTCAATATCTTTCCCTTCAACAATTATGTGTAGTATTGGAGCCTTTCTGCCGGAGTAGGCTTTAAGGGATTCAGTAAGCCTTCTTAGATCAAGGTCGAATACATCATATTTAATCTTAGCCTCCATCTGCGGCCGAAGCCTTTCAAGGTTAACCTCCCTAATGTTTAAGTCATCGCTGTCCAAGTCAACTATATAAAAACCTTTTCCACGCTTCTCCCAGTCGCTTATCTCATCACTCCTCATGATTTCAGTTGAGCCAGAGTAAGCGAGCTCACCCCTCCCGAAGGAGGCTCGTGTCCTACTGTGCAGGTGTCCCATAGCATAATATTTGAAGTTTCTCGGCAGATCGTCGAGCCTCAACTCGAAAACCTCTTCGAATGGAAGGAACCTGTCAACGGCTTGATGTAGGGCTATTAAGCTCACCTGGTAGTTTGCAGCCAGAGCATCTAGCTTCTTCAACTCCTCCATAAGCATTTCTCTATATCTACGACTAAAATGAGATACACCGGCGATGAGGACATCTCTCCCATTCAACCGCAGCACTTGATGGTCACCTCCGGTAAGCCCTAAAATACGTATCTCATCATCAAACAATTTTTGTGGAGGCATACCTCGGCGTTTAGGCGTGTCATGATCCCCTAACACCGAGAAAAACTTCACCTTACCCTCAATCCTTGTAAGAAATCTTTTGAAGACATAGTATGCTTGAGCCGGGGGTCTAGGCGAGTCGAAGAGGTCTCCGCTGTGAATAACTATATCAACCCGCTCCTCAAGGATTCTCTCAGCTATCTCATCCATGACGTCGTAGAGATCGTGCTCCCTCTCATCAAGGTTGTATTGACGGAAGCCTAGATGGGTGTCCGCAATATGAGCTACTCTAACCATCAGCCATCACGCTAACCATAAAATTCTTTTAATTCATCCCTCAATCTCTCAGTTTCCAACCTACTTCCATCCTTACCCGCCATCGATAAGGCTTCTTTAAGCTTACCAACAATATCGATATCCGCTCCACCCTCCCGGGTGCGGCGCTTCTTAACCTTAACCATAACAGGAGCCTTAGTTATCTCTCCGACGACAATAGCCTCTCCAACATTGAGCCCTGGAAGATCCTCCAGCAGATCGTGGCTCATACGCTCGGAGCTCGCTGAGACAGCCTTCTGGTCTTCTGGGTTGGTGATACGCATAATTATTTGACTGTTGCATTGGCTTAGAGCATCGGAGTGGATCTTTGATGGACGCTGGGTGATGAGGATTAAAAATACGCCGAATTTTCGCCCCTCCGCGGAGATCTTTTTTATAATCGTGCTTGAGTAGGTTCTGCCTTCGGGTGGAATAAATCGGTGAGCTTCTTCGATAAAAATGAAGACTGGATACTTGAATTCTCCGCCAGCCATCTTCTCGTAAACCTCTGATAAAATTCTGTACGCTATGTAATCTGAAACCTCATCTTCAAGCCCCGAAAGATCAATTACGGAGAGCTGCATAGGTTTCAGCATTTTATCGATGGATGTCGAAACGTTCGTGAAGACCTTCATGTCGATTATACGCTTAACATATTTTTGAGCTGCACGGGCTGCAGCCCTCTCCTTCTCATCAGCAGCCCAGCTATCCGCCTGCTGAAGCTCCTCCAAAACATCTCTAGGTGAGAAAAACGATTTCCTCCTCCTCACGTTTGTAACGGCCTTCTCAAGGCTGTTTCTAATATTCACATAGCGCTCACTTATCCTCGCAATCAAGCATATTTCATCTAGGTCTAGGTCTGAAAAGCAAACCTCGTAGGGGTTAACCCTACCAACATCGGCATCTGAGTATCTTCCAGTACTCGCTGGATTTCTAAAAACGATAATATTGTCTGACAGCTCATGCTTAACCCCCTCAACAGTTTTAGAGAGGAAAACGTAATCCGCATGAGGATCCAGCATAATAATGGTAGCCCCCTTCCTAAGCAGCTCTTCTGCGAGAACCCCGGCCAAATAGCTCTTTCCAGCTCCAGTCTGAGCTATTATCGCAAGATGCCTCCTGAAGCCTCTTAGGGACAGAGATATTGGGATCTCGCTTCTAGTTATCAGATGCCCAATGTGGACAGCTTCGTCGTCGGGGAAAGAGTAGAATTTCTCCAGTAGATCCCGCGGGGCCATGTAGACTGGTTTTCCAGGCATAACGGCCTTTCTTGGTTGGAGCACTTCGCCGTTCTCGCCTAAATATCCAAGTATTCTAGCCTTGCACCAAACTTTTCTGTCGGCTATCCCAGCCTCCACGAGCTTCTTGGTTATGTCAAAGTCGAGGTCTCTTGTTAACGCTTGGCTCATGGACACTATTCCCTGAACCTGAGCTATTACAGGAACCTCCTTTAGGACGCCGCCGATATCCTCTAATGAAAAGACGACGACGTATTCCCATCTTGAAGGCATCTCCTCCGGCTTTGAGCTAAAGTAGAACTCGCTTGAGCTGGCTTCGCCAACAATTATGCCAATCTCCTTAAGGGTATTTAACACGCCTATATCCTCTCCCATGAATTATCTTCTCTCCAAACATTTTCTCCAAGAATGGGAGATAGATTTCATCTACAACCTTCCTCCTCAACTTAACTTTCTCATCGACGTTTTTAAGCCAAATATTATGCACATTTAATCCACAGTAGCCAGTCACCATGATTTTCAATAAATCCTTAATGTCGGCTTCAATAGGTTCAGGCCAGCTGACCTCAAGAAGCGTCTTATCATAGCATGGGATGTCGATACGGATGGGGGAATCTCTCAGGTCTAACAGGATATAGAAGGAGATGAAGCTCGGAAACTCTAGGATACCCCTCAAAACTTCAGATGCCGATTGAATGAAGTCCCCGCCTTTCTCCATCGATAATCTTGGAAAATACTTCTTAACGTATCCCTCAGGGTCTTCTCGATACTCTTTTAGGCGCTTCGCCATTTTAACAGTTGGCCCTAGGAGAAGCGGGTAAGCGTATCCAACTGAAGAAACACATCTCATTATAAGCTGATAGTCAGGTCTAGAGGACGCTAATTCCCATAGGACCGTTTCAACAGCGTCTAATTCACCACCATACTTTTTCCTGAGCCTATAAAACTTCTCCAAGGCAACTTTCTCCGAGTAGAGCATCTGGAAAAATATATCCCAAAGTAATCTCTTATCCTCTGAACTAATGCTTAACTCGTCAAGCTCCTCACTAAATATCAGGTAAAGAAGATAGTCGCGATAGAAGGTTGACCTGCTCTCCTTACTAACCCCCGCTAACAGAATATTTGATTTACGGCAGAAGTCAAGAAGATCCTTATAAACCTTAAAGTAGCGCAGTAATATGTCACGTTCCTCTTCAACCCTAGGTTCTAACGGAGGGTAAGACGCTCGACCATACAGTGATCCATCGATCAATATTGCGTCTCCACTGAAACCATCCTTTAGGGCATTAAGCACCACCTCGAATTCCAGCATCTCCATTTTAGCAATGATGAGATCCTGAATCTTAGACACTTTATCCCTGCTAAATATTACGTCAACATCTATTTTCTTAGCGGTAACAGTGTTCCGCAGCATCGCCATGCTTCTAATAATGTAGAAAACGCCGCCACTAGGGAGAAGATTTGTATAAACGCTTGAATCAACAGCTATAACTTTAAGATCATTAAGATTAACGGAAAAGGAGCTTAAATCCCCTAGAGGGATCCAATAAGTGAGCATGAATCTTTTAAAGTCCTTTTCTAGCGGGTTAAACCTGCCTTTCAAAATCCTCTCCCTCAGATAATCCTTCTTACTATCAATTAGACGAGCAAAGTCTTCGAGGAAAACCGGCAATATTAACCCCCACCACACTTTTAAGACTGCCTATAACAGTTTATTTGCTTTTCCTCCCCATATAATTGTCTTGTCAACCCTTAATCTATTCCCCCAACTCAGATTCGGTAACCTTCCATCCCCATCATAATCTACAAATTTAAGTTTACTTTAAACTCTCTGCCCGAAATATTTATAAAATATAAAAGCCTTAATTTTGGAAGTAAGGGGCTTGCAATACTGTATGCGTAGTCGGCGGAGAATAACTCTGCTAGGAAGAACTCAAAGAGAAACGGTGGATGTTCGAATTGGGCATCCACATAATCGCCGACTTCCTGGGAGTGGACCCCAGGAAGATTGCGAGGGTAGAAGATCTACGCATAATTTTAGATAGCGTTGTCTCTAGATCCGGGCTTCACGTTGTTTCCTCAATTTTCCATCAATTTGAACCTCACGGAGTTTCCGCCGCATATATTTTGAGCGAGTCCCACTTAAGCGTCCACACATGGCCTGAATACGGCTATGTTGCCCTCGACATCTTTACATGTGGTTCCGATGAGCCTGCGCTTAGAGCGTTTAACCTATTGATTGAAGAGCTTAAGCCAACTCAAGTTGAGAAAAAGATTTTGAGAAGGGATTTCCATGAGAAAAATAGAGACTCAAATACTTAGGGCTCTTTCAGAATCTGAGAAGAGCTTCTGGGAGCTGCTCGACGAAAATCGGGATACTGTGAAAGAATTCATGGCGGCCATAAATAATCTCTTTAATAATGGGTTGATAAATGTTAGAGAAAATGGAAAAATATATCTTACAGAAGAGGGGCTAAAGCGAGCCGGCAAAGGCTCTTTAGAGTTTAAGAGCAAAGTATGCTGTGAATGTGAGGGGAAAAGAGTGGTTTTCGACGGAAAGTTTAGGGAGGTTCTAGAGAATTACATTCAAATTGTTAGGGATAGGCCTATGCCAGATGCAAACTTCTTTCAGGGTTATATGCGTGAGCAGGATGTAATCTACAGGTTGGCTTTAATGCATTACTATGGAGATCTAGACGGAAAATCTTTTGTGCTTATAGGCGACGACGACCTACTGAGTGTAGCATTATCTTTAACAGGTTTACCCTCCAGAATACTTGTCTTAGATATAGATAAGAGGCTCGGCGACTACATAGAGAGATTAAATGGGAAACATGGGTTAAACATAGAGTTTCAGCAATACGACGTCTCAAACCCTCTACCAAAAGAGCTTATTGGCGCTTTTGACGTCTTCTCCTCAGAGCCTCTGGAAACCTTGAGCGGGCTTAAGGCTTTCCTCTCAAGAGGCGTTGCCTGCCTGAAAAATGGCGGAGCCGGATATATTGGGTTATCGACCGCTGAAGCCTCGCTGAGAAAGTGGAAGGCTGTTGAACTCATGCTCCTAAAAATGAACTGCGTAATAACCGACATAATCAGAGATTTTTCAAAGTATGGAACATCTTACGAGACCGCGAACTACGAGATGTTCACCATAAAATTAGAGTTCCCTGTTACTAAAAACCCGGGGATATGCTGGTATAAGTCATCGCTTTTCAGGTTTGAGGCTGCTGGGAAGCCTAAACCCCTGATAAAGCCGGAGAGGCACATCGCTATTAAATACATTGACTGGAAGGATGATGTAACTAATCCCTTCCTTTACACCTCAAAAACTCAACTGTAAACGAGTTAAATCCTACATTGTAAAAGTAAACTTAAAATAATTGAATGATTGATTTTTAATCAAGTCAAAGTTAAAGATGTATGTGGAGGATGAAGAATGAGCAGACCCGAGAAGCCACACCTAAATTTGATAATAATCGGGCATGTAGATCATGGAAAATCCACAACGATGGGGCACTTCCTATACTTAACTGGTGTAGTCGACGATAGGACTGTTAAAACATATGAGGAGGAGGCAAAGAAGCTCGGCAAAGAATCCTTTAAGTTTGCATGGATACTAGACAACCTTAAGGAGGAGCGGGAGAGAGGCTTAACAATAGACCTAAGATACTTAAAGTTTGAGACGCCGAAATACTTCTTCACAATTATAGATGCGCCTGGACATAGAGACTTCGTCAAGAATATGATAACCGGTGCAAGCCAAGCCGACGCAGCGATCCTAGTTGTCTCAGCGAAGAAGGGCGAGTTTGAGGCGGGCATAGGGCCGGGAGGCCAAACGAGAGAACATGCCTTCTTAGCTTTCACATTGGGCGTTAGGCAGATTATTGTCCTAATAAATAAGATGGATGACCCGACTGTTAACTGGAGCCGGGAGCGCTACGAAGAGATCAAGAATGAAGTTGGCAGAATGTTGAGGCTTGTCGGCTATAACGTTGCTAAAGTACCATTCATCCCGGTATCCGGATGGCTTGGAGACAACCTGGTTAAACCGAGCCCTAATATGCCCTGGTATAGTGGATTAACGCTATATGGGGCGCTAGACTTATTTGAGGTGCCGCCAAAACCAATCGAGAAGCCGCTGAGAATACCGATACAAGATGTTTACTCAATAACTGGTGTTGGAACAGTGCCAGTTGGACGTGTTGAGACAGGCGTACTAAAAGAAGGCGATAAAGTTATCTTTATGCCATCCGGCAAGATAGGTGAAGTAAAATCTATAGAGACGCATCATGTGAGAATACCGAAAGCTGAGCCGGGAGACAATATAGGCTTTAACGTCAGAGGAGTAGCGAAGACGGACATAAGGAGGGGTGATGTTGGTGGGCATCCAGAGAACCCGCCGACAGTAGTTAAGGAGTTTATAGGGCAAATAATAGTTATCTATCATCCAACCGCAATAGCAGCCGGCTATACGCCTGTAATGCACATTCACACGGCGCAGGTCGCTGTCAGATTCGCTGAACTTATAAGGAAAATAGATCCGAGAACTGGGCAAACCGTTGAGGAGAAGCCGGCTTTCCTTAAGACTGGAGACGCCGCCCTCGTCAGATTCGAGCCGGTTAGACCAGTATGCTTAGAAGTCTACACAGAGTTCCCGCCGCTTGGAAGGTTCGCCATAAGAGACATGGGTACGACAATAGCTGCCGGGATAGTTAAAGAGATAACTAAGAAGGCTTAAGTGTACAGCGTTTTTAAGAAGCCCTTTTTAAAATCCCAATCTCATATATTTTATTTAGAGAACTTTGAGGTAAAACGATTAAAATCGTATAATTAGGCAAGATAAAGGTGTTCTTAGAAAAATGGGCGATGTGAAAAAAGAAAAAATTGAAATAATGTATTTTTACTCAGATATTTATGAGAACAAGAGAAACCTCCTTCCAATAGTGAGAAGGCTCAGGAGAAAAAGGTCTGATATCCGCATTCGCTTAATTAATGTTGAGGATCCTGAAAATGAGCATATAGCTGAAAACTATGGTGTTAAAAGTGTTCCCCTAGTTATATTTTTGACGCCTATGGGTGAGGTGGCGTCTAGAAAAAGTGTGCCGCTTTCAGAAGAGAGCATAATAGAGGAGATTGCGGAGCAGGTTATTAGAGGGGATTTACCTAAACCTGAGGTGGACGAGCTTAAAAGAAAGATTTTAGAATCCTTTAAGTCTGTTTCCAGACGCAACGAGTTGACACAGCTGATAGCTGAGCAGATTGAGAGCGATGTTCTTGAGGCAGATTCTGAGAGGGAGATATATGACGCCATAAACTTATATGTAAGCATAATAAACCACACGATAAGCGATCTCGAAGACTACAGAAGGATTCTTCAAAAATATGTAGTTAGGCAGAAAGATTTCATTATTTAAAAGTTTGAGGGAAAGGAAAACATATCTTTATCCAATATAGGGTATTCTTTCTCTCTCCTCTTTCCATAAATCTCTTTCAGCGGCTCTACGCTGCTCCTCAATCTTCCTAACCTCCTCCTCAACCTGCGCAATTTTATGTATCTCCCTATCTAAGTCCGTTAAGTCGAGCTTCAAGTCAAGCATCCTTATAATAACCGTTAAAACACTTTTAGCAGCCCTTGGATCCGGTATATATCCCGGAGTCTCACCTAGCAGGCATATCCCATCCACGTTTCTAAATTTTGCAAGTCCAAGCAATAATCCAGCTGCACCTACAATCGGGCTTCCCGGCGGGCTGCTTACAGAGCCCGCATCTAACGCTTTTTTAAGAGCCTCCGGGTTTGTGGCTGAGGCAAACACCTGCGGTGTGCCCGTAACATCCTTTCTATATCCTCCAACGGTTATAACGATTTTCGTATTCTTTCTTATAGCGAACTCTAAGATTGCGTCTGCAACCTCATATTGTCCTTCAACCGTATGCGCTTGGCTGTCGCCAGTTAAAAGTATTAGGTCGTTTTCGCCAGCTTCATTTCTCCAATAATAAAACTCGTTTTTAAGTAAGCTTATGCTGCCCTTACTATCCACTAGAACATAGTGGGCGAAGTGAGGAGAATATAGCTCAGCAAATTTCCTGGCTTTCAACTGTTTTATCAAGTATTTTACGGTTATTTTACCAACCATTCCTAGGCCTGGAAGCCCCTCTATAAGGACTGGGGTTCTTAATTCAACTTCTTCCTTCTCCATTATTATGGTCTTCTTCACCTGTCGTCACGCTCCTTAACATGCTCTTATAGATGGCGTATTTATCGTCAGGTGAAAATTTAGCTGGATGTGGAATACGTAATTCTCCATGACAATAGGGACAAAAGTCCTTTTTAAGCGTATATCTCCCACATCTTACACATTTTCTTAGCAGCCAAACCACTATTCTCATCCACCTTCAGGCGTAAAGGATCCCTCTCCTCCAAGACTTGTTATAACGCTTATCGCCGTGTCCGCCACCTTCTTCAGAATAACGTTTGCCTCCTTATAATCTTTAGCTATAACCTCCACCTGATATTTAGGCGGGGCAATCACGTATATATTGACACTGGATTTACTTGTAGACCCGGCTTCTTTAGCCTTCAACATAGCCTCCTTTATCCTTAAAACCCCATCGGGCTTTATGCAAGTCAAGTTTAATGTACCTCTAACTTTAACCGTTGTCACCTTAATTTTTTCTCTCGCTATAGCTGCGAGGACTTCAGCGACCCCTTTAGGCAAACCGGCTTTTACTAGAACCCCCTCACCTTCCCTGGCAGCTGCCTCCAAGCCATCATAAATATCGC
Organism: Candidatus Bathyarchaeota archaeon; assembly: GCA_026414245.1. Classification (GTDB taxonomy): domain Archaea; phylum Thermoproteota; class Bathyarchaeia; order Bathyarchaeales; family DTEX01; genus DTEX01. The sequence goes on along the minus strand of JAOAJJ010000015.1, from coordinate 884 downwards.
TAAAGTTTCTCCTAAATGGATCGGAGATAACATCATATAATTTCTCTAAAGACATGTTAAGCTTCTGAGCCGCGCTTCTAAGAAGGCTCTCAGCTTTTCTGCTTCTTTTCCAAAGCAGAATTTTCTCTCTCTTCTCACGCTGAGTAACCCTTCTAAGCGATAAATCTATCTGGTTTCTGGAGGGGTCAACCCTTAAAACTTTTAAGACTACTTTTTCTCCCTCACGAACATGATCGCGGATATTTCTTATCCACCCGGAAGATATCTCAGAAATGTGGAGAAAACCTTCTCTCCCATACTCATCCAGCGTCACATATGCTCCATAATCCGTTATCTCTTTAACAGTCGCTATTATGAGCTCGCCGACCTCCGGCCACTCCTCAGCCTTAAATGTGGGCATATATCTCATCAACACCTGCTACTCAAAACTAGCTACAATTTCCCCCTTAACATTTGCCTTTCCACCAGTCGGTTCCGCGAGAACAGCCCCACAAATATTACAGCGTACAACAGAAGAGGCGTGGCTAAAAGTTATCTGCTCATTTCCACATTCAGCGCATTTAACCTGTATAAAATTGCTTCTTGGTCTAGGAATAATCTTTTCCCAAATCTTCATTTAGAGCTCACCCTCCTCCTTAACCAGGTTAGCATACTATGCCATTATTGTATTTCAAGCTTTTTTAGGCGTATACCCTCTCTTTGAAGAGTATAGCCGCAATCTTTACATTTAAGCTTCAACGCTTGTTTTTTGGTTGTTTTAGCTTTACGCCTAAGTATAGGATACTTCTGCCCTCCATAGCCTCTTCTCTCCCTCTCATGTGCGCGTTCCCCTCTGGCGAGAGCCCTTCGCCTACCATCCTTGTATATGGAGACAGAGTGCACAG
>JAOAJJ010000160.1 GCA_026414245.1 Candidatus Bathyarchaeota archaeon | reverse complement strand
TTTTCATCGGAATGAATGAAGATGTTTCACTGCATTTTGGTGAATTTCATGGTCAGAGTGATGATGTTATTTATATAGTAAACGCTCCATTGGCATTTTATCTCAGAAGAGATGATATGGAGAGATTTGGATATGTTGATGCAATAATATTTGATTGCGACGGAGTGCTGATAGATATAAGAGAATCTTATGATAGGGCTATATCGAAGACGGTCGCACTCATATTTGAGGGGCTTACAGGCTTCAAGATTCCGGAAGACCTCATCTCCAACGAAATAATATTTCTCTTCAGGAGGAGCGGAGGATTCAATAATGACTGGGACACGGTCTACGGATCCCTAATGTTCCTTCTATCCAGCCTACCGAGGGAGCATCAAAGAAGGCTTGCTAGACTGATGGAGCCGCTTCTAAATGTAAGGAGCGCATCTAGGCGCTTCCTAGCGATAAAAGATATGGTGGGCGTAGGCACATTCGACATGAGTCGCTCCGATCTGGAGAGATTGAGGTTAGACCTGAAAGAATTCACGAGACTGCTTAATGAAACTGGACCCGTCTCAGTTGATAGGGTGATACTCTCTTCTGGGCTTGTAGCGGAGAGCTTCTATAATCTTTTGAGAGCTTTCATTAATGGTTCTGGAGGGGTCGGCGAGAATATAATTGCAAGGGTCTTTGAGGAAATATTTTGCGGACCGAAGATTTTTGAGGAAATTTATGGAGTTAAAGCCGAGATCTACTTTGGATGCGGGATGATAGATAATGGTAAACCGATAATTAGCCGTGAAACCCTAGAACAACTATCATCTCTGATAGGAGAATTTAGGTTTGGAGTAGCTTCAGGAAGCAGATTTAAGTCTACAAGACATGTTTTACGGGATATCTTAGATTTATTTAACCCAGAGGCGCAGGTTTTCTTGGACGATATTGAAAGGGTTGAGGAAGAATACTTGAAGAGAGGCTTCCTGAAAGTAAACCTTAAAAAACCGAATCCATATTCACTCTTCAAGTCATCTTGGAGCCTAGAGCCCTTCAGGCTCGCCCTATTTGTTGGGGATTCCATGGAGGACGCTATAGCTGCTGAAAAAGCCGAGAGTTTGGATCCGAGATTCATGTTCGCTGGAGTTTATGGATACACGAGTCTAAGGGAGGAGATGAAAGAGGAGTTCCTTAAGTTTAAATGCGATCTTGTTCTGCCATCTGTAAACGAGATCCCGCATGTTATTAAATGGGTTAGAGGTGGAGGAGTATGAGGGAGGCGGAGCACTATAGGAAGACCTCTGAAACTGAGGTTAAAGTTAAGGTTAGATTGGATGGCTCTGGGACAGCGAACGTTAGCACAGGGGTATCCTTTCTAAACCACATGATTAAATCTCTAGCAGCCCACAGTCTCTTCGACATTTACGTGGAGTCCTCGGGAGATTTAAGGCATCACATCGTTGAAGATGTGGCTATCTGTCTCGGCGAGGCGATAAAAAAGGCTCTTGGCGGCAATATTGGCATAAGAAGGTTTGGTTACGCTATCGTCCCTATGGACTGCTCCCTCGCTTTTTCAGCTATAGATCTATCCAATAGACCGTATCCGAAGATCGACTTAAATCTTGAAGGCAAGCAGATCGAAGATATGCCATGTGAAGATATATATCATTTCCTGGAGACATTAGCCATCTCTCTGAAGGCAAACATGCATATATGGGTTCAATATGGTGAAAACGATCACCACAAGGTTGAAGCCGCCTTCAAAGCATTAGCCCTCTCACTCAGGCAGGCTTCATCCATAGATCCGGAGAGAAGTGGAGCGCCAAGCTCGAAGGGAGTCTTGTAATCTTGAGAGCTTTAATACTAGATTATGGTGCCGGAAACCTCTTTAGCATAAAGTGCTCTCTGGAAAAATCCGGCTTTAAAACTAAATTATGCTCAAACATTGAGGGGCTTAGGGAAGCCGACGCGATAATCCTTCCCGGAGTTGGAAATTTCGGCGCTGTGGTGAGAAACATAGGAGGGTTTAGAGGTGCCCTACTAAAGTTGATCGATGATGGTGTGCCGCTTCTAGGCATATGCTTAGGTATGCAGATCCTCTTTGAAGAGAGTGATGAAGGTGCTGGTAGAGGTTTAGGTATATTTAGAGGTAGAGTTATAAAATTGCCCAGCATGGTAAAAATACCTCATATTGGCTGGAATACCATAGAAATAGTTAAGCCTATTGAGATCCTGGATAATGTAGGTGAAAAAGATTACTTCTACTTCGTTTACAGCTACTATGCTCTCCCACAAGACAGGAGAGTTGTAGCCGCTGAGACATATTACGGCGTCAGATTCCCATCAATCATATCTCAGAGAAACTTATTCGGTTTTCAGTTTCACCCCGAGAAGTCTGGGAAACCGGGGGAGCAAATATTCAGGAATTTTTTCAGAATAGTTAAGCGTTAGCGCCTCTCTAGTAGGGGTGGAGTAGAGTGCTTATTATACCGTCTGTCGACTTAATGCACGGCAAGGTTGTTAGGTTAATTAGGGGCGACCCCCGAAACGTGAAATACTATGAGCATCTCGGAGAACCGGTTAATGTGGCTAAAAGATGGGAGTCTGAGGGAGCCCGCTGGGTTCACATCGTTGATTTAGACGCCGCTTTAGGCTCAGGGAACAATACCAGCGTCATAGGCGACATAATTCGATCCCTAAAAATTCAGGCTCAGGTTGGCGGCGGAATAAGAAGCCTTGAGTCGGCACGCCAACTCATCGCTGTGGGCGCTGCTCGAATAGTGATCGGATCCCTCGCCTTCAAGAACCCCAGTACCCTTAAAAAATTACTCGATGAGTTTGGAGATAGCAGAATTGCCGTCGCTCTAGATCACCTGGACGGTATAATTAAGGTTGGGGGTTGGAAGGAGTCCACATGCTTTAGGCTTAGGGAGGCGGCTAAACTCTTTACAGATATGGGCGTAAAATTCTTCTTGGTGACATCGATACAGCGTGATGGAGCTATGAGCGGCCCCGACATCGAAAACCTAAATCAGGTTTTAGACTTGGGAGCTAACGTGATGGCGTCGGGAGGGGTTAGAAGCCTAGATGACATAGCGGTTTTAAGGGATCTTGGGGTTTATGGGGTTATAGTTGGCAGAGCGCTTTATGAGGGGTGCTTTAGTTTAAGTGAAGCTTTAAAAGTAGCGCTGAAAGATGATTGATAGATAGATCGGCGGATGGAGGGTTAAATTGGCTTTAGCGAAAAGGATAATACCTTGCCTGGATGTTGATCATGGTAGGGTTGTTAAGGGGATAAATTTCGTTGGGTTGAGGGATGCCGGCGACCCTGTTGAGCTC
>JAOAJJ010000159.1 GCA_026414245.1 Candidatus Bathyarchaeota archaeon | reverse complement strand
GCATTGGGGTTGACGGCATCTCTAATAGCCCCATTCTCGTGGATGAGAGACTTGAGTTTCTTAGACCATGCATACTATGGATGGATGAAAGGGGAGCTGAGCACGTACCTACAGTTCTTAGATCCCTAGAAGCGGAAGGCATAACCCCTGCGCTCCCCATAACCCCACTTATTACTCTAGCTAAACTCCTATGGATTAGGGATAAAGAGCCCGATTTATGGAGAAACACCTATCGTGTTCTTCAACCAAAGGATTATGTGAGAATGTGGCTCGCAGGCAATGTAGCAACAGATCCATCAGATGCCTCCGTAACTATGATGTTCGATGGAAAGACATTTAGATGGGCTGATTATGTGGAGAGAATATTTAGTATAGAGATGAAGAAGCTCCCAGAAATAGTCCCCTCCTATAAGGTTACTGGTTACCTCACGAGGAAGGCTGCGGAACAAACTGGACTACGAGAAGGCACACCAGTTGTTACTGGATGTGCAGATGGTGTTGCAGATGTGTTAGCTGCCGGGATCACAGAAAATTTTGATAGCTTAATTAGATTAGGGACGGCAGGGGTTTTCTCAGCGGTCCTTGATAAATATCTCCCTAACAAAGAGAAATACTATATTTTCGCACACGCAGTGCCGGATAAATGGGTTATTCAGAGGATATTCCCCTTTGGTTTACCGCACAAATGGTTTTTAAAGACCTTCTGCAGCAGAGAGCTGGAATATGCGGAGTCTATGGGGCTTGACCCTTACACATATGTGGAAAACGCTTTGTCAAACAATATTAAGGGGATGGAGGAGGAAACGGGGGAGCTCATATTTATTCCAAACATGAAGATTTTCGAAGAGCCTTCACGTTTTCTCGGCGCCTTCATAGGGATTAAGAGCCTACATACCAGATCACACCTTATGCTAGCTCTTTTCAGAGGTCTAGCATGCGCTGTTAAAGAGGCAATTGATCTAGTCTCCCAAAATCTCGACTTCACCATAAACAGAATAAGATTAATTGGCGGAGGATCAAGGAGCGCATTAATGAGGAAAACAATAGCTACACTCCTAAATGTGAAAGTGGAAACAGTAAAGCATCATGACGCATCCATAGGTTCAGCAATTCTATCCGGTATCGGCATCAAGGCCTATAAATCACCTGAAGAAGCTTTTAGAAAGATTATTAAATTGGACCTCATTATAGAGCCAGATAAGCGTTCACAAATTCATCTCCTGAAAATACATGAAACATACCTAAGAATTCGAAAAGCATTCGAACACCTAGAGTCAAGCAAAGATAAGGTGGATTAGGAGAGAGTAAAAGATTATCGTAAAGAAGCTTTCTTATTGATCCAGTAGTAAACATAAGCGTAGAAGAAGCAAAGATCTAAAATGAACTTATAAAAGTTCACTTTGGTTATTGCCGCAATTTAAGGACAAGAAATAACCGTCTATTCTCGGCAATAAATTTAACTGTTCACACTTAAAGATTTTTCTCACGGTTATAGGAGATGAGCAACTCCTCAGTTTCAATAGCGCATCCGCTCCAGCAACCATCCTTATCTGGACCACCACGTGTGGGCGATAGAGCTATTGGCAGATGAGTCCAATGGACGAGGTCTCTACTTACCGCATGCCCCCAATGCTTGAACGCATCTACAGGGGCGAAAGGATTATATTGATAAAATAAGTGGTATTTGCCCTTCCAAAAAATTGTTCCATTCGGATCATTCATCCAGTTGGCTGGTGGAAGAAAGTGATATCGGGGACGCTGTAAATCAACAGCAAGTTTTTCTCGCAGCTCAGTCCAGAAAAACAATGTATAAACCTCCACACATACTTTAGAAGCAGTCTACGTAGCCCCAATATTTAAAAATTTTCATACTCCTATCTAATTGTAAACAAAGCCAATTAACCCCCCTTCGAAGAAGCAGCGTTTTAGCGTTTTTCTTAGAGCCCCGGGCGGGATTTGAACCCGCGACCCGCGGCTTACAAGGCCGCTGCTCTAACCGCTAAGCCACCGGGGCTTGGCTTAAATTATTCTAGGAATTATTCTTGCTGGAGAATTTATTAACTTATCTTTTTTAGGGTTTATAATTATGAGTAGGTTTATTACCCACGAGGATCTTTCTAAAAATATTGGGAGGAAAAGGGTATTCGGATAGCGGTCATAGACCTCGATAAATGTAAGTCGACGAAGTGTGATAGGGCATGTTATCGATTCTGCCCTCAAGTTAGGAGTAGGGTTGAGGCTATAAGGTTTGAGGGCGATAAACCATTTATCTCAGAAGTTTTATGCAGCGGCTGCGGCATATGTGTTAAAAAGTGCCCGTTTAAAGCGATATCCATAGTTAATGTGCCTGAGGAGCTGAAGGGTGAGTGTGTGCATAGGTTTGGGCCTAACACCTTTAAACTTTTTCGTCTGCCAGTTCCATCGCCGGGCATGGTTCTAGGTTTAATTGGGCAGAACGGTATTGGGAAGTCAACTGCGCTAAAAATCCTTTCCGGTGAGATAAAACCGAACCTTGAGAGATACGAGAACCCGCCTGATTGGCCTGAGATCATACAGTATTTTAGGGGTTCAACTCTCCAAACATATTTCCAGAAGCTTAGTGAGAAGAAGCTTAAGGTTGTTCATAAGCCTCAGTATGTTGATAAGATACCGCGTGTTATTAAAGGCAGTGTTGGTGAGGTTCTTGAGCGTATTGATGAGAGGGGAAGGCTAAGCTATGTTGCTGAAAAGCTTCAGCTTAAAGCTTTTTGGGATAGGCAGCTGGAGGTTTTAAGCGGCGGTGAACTGCAGAGGGTTGCAATAGCCGCAGCCGTTTGCCGTGATGTGGACGTGTATCTCTTCGATGAACCGTCCAGCTATCTGGATGTTAAGCAGAGGCTTGAGGCGGCTAAAGTCATAAGGAGCCTTAAGGAAGAGAATAAAATGATTATCGTCGCCGAACACGATTTAGCTGTGCTAGATTATCTTTCAGATCAAGTTTGCGTCTTCTACGGTAAACCGGGCGTTTATGGAATAGTGTCCCATGTTCACGGGGTTAGAGTTGGAATAAATATATACTTAAATGGCTTCATCCCCGACGAAAACATGAGGTTTAGAAGGGAGCCTGTTACATTTCATGTTAAGCCGCCTCTATCTAACCCGCTAACCGACTTACCTGTTTTAAAGTGGCATGAGATGAGCAAGACTTATAGCGGCTTCACACTGAAGATCGAGCCCGGTGAGGTTAAACTCGGTGAAGTGATCGGTATACTTGGGCCGAACGGCATCGGCAAAACAACGTTTATTAAGATTTTAGCCGGGATAGAGAAGCCTGACT
>JAOAJJ010000158.1 GCA_026414245.1 Candidatus Bathyarchaeota archaeon | reverse complement strand
TAATAAATCGTCCTACACCAACCTCTGACAAGTTTATCTTACCCTTAGCCGCCATAACCCCCCTTAAAGCCGCTGCCGCAATAGACGGACCCAGAGCTATCGAACCGGCTAAAAAATGCTCAAACCTGGCATCTGCATGATCCCTAGTCCTGTGAACGTTGCCGGGTTTAGGCCAACCGCTAACCTCTAAAGCCGCCGCAAGCTCAGCCCTCTGCCTAATATAGTCTGCTAGACCTCTAGCCCCTAAAGACCTCATCCTCTATCCCTCAACTATTTTTTCGGCTGATGGAGCAAGCCAAATTCCGCCGCCTTTAAGTTGTGGATGAGCGGTAAAGCTATTAAGGCAGCTATTGCTGCTTGTATCAGCCTAATGATGAAGTATGCGTATGGGCTGATGAGAAAAGCCCATCTGACGGCTTCTAGGGTCAGACCGAAAAGCCCCTCATAGACCTGTGGAACCGCAAATATATTGTTCCCCCAAGCGTTATCGGCTTCATTGCCTATAAAAGCCAGAAAAAAATATACCAGAAAATTAATGTTTAACATCTTGGGCACTTGAATTCGCGCTGTCTGAGCTTTAACTAAGATGAGTAGCCCGCCAACCGCTCCCAGAATGAAGCCTATTATGAAGCCGCCGCCTATGACCGTTGAGATACCGGATAGGGCGACCGCGACCCCTCCCCATAATGGGCTGTATTTAGGCTTAATTTGAAGCATTAGTGCGCTAGCTAGCATGCCGATGCCGACTAGATACCATAAGTATCCGTAGAGAGCCATGGATCTTATAATACTCTTGTAACCTAATGTGATCTTGTATGTTTCTCCCTGAAAATAATATTGGAGTCTTAGGGCGTCTCCGCTTGCGGCAATCATGTGAGCATTAACCAAGATTAATATGGCGGATAATAAGACCGTGATTGAGAGCCAGCTAATTCTCCTACCAGCATCTCCCACAACCTCTTTATCTAGAGGCAAAGCTCCGTGATACGCAGATCTCCCCAATTTACGCATTAAAATCACTGATGGCGCCACCAAGAATAAGGCTAGAAGTTTATCCCACATGGCTGCAATACCGACAACGAAGTTTTGTTCAAGCGGCTGAGCTGGCGGCAGAAACCAGAAGGCAGCCACCAACGCCGCCAAAATCATTGTGGCAATCTTCCATCGCCCACCGTATATGAAACCAACTATTAAGGCGTTGATTATAGGGGATGGTAGGAATATGAGACTTTGGGGGCTCATGCTTCCGGGTGGAAGAGCCCATGCTACAAGCACTCCTAGAAAAGTTGCCAGCGCTCCTAGATATGGACCGAGAATTAGGCCGAAGACTGACGCCATACAAGCCTCAAGCTGTATCCTCACTCCGGGGACACCTATTGCCGGTATGCCTGGAAGATATGACATGACGTAGTAGAGGGATGCGAATACTGCTGTGAGCGCAATGTTTTTTGAGCTTAAGTGTTTCATAGTAAACACCAATGTATTTTTCTACACAACATGCTAATAAGCTTATCTCAAACCTGCCTGAATAATATATTTATGTTAAGGCTCCATAGATTATCTTGGCGATAAATAAATGAAGAAACGCCTATATCCGTATATAATTTTTCTGCCTAAAGGCAGCAAATACGACGTTCTGAGGGCGGTTTTCGGCTCCTCTGTCCCGGTTGACATTCTAAATTTTGCTTTGAGAAGAGGGGTCTCCGAGAAGATTTACCAGAGGGATTTAATTGAGAGTCTGGGCTACTCTAATAAGACCATTATAGAGCATCTGAAGGCTCTTGTGGATCTAGGCGTATTGAGCGAGCATATGGAGAAAAACGAGGTTTCTGGGCGTGCAGTTTGGCTTAAGGCATACACGCTCACAGATCTAGGTAGATGGCTTGCGCTCCTTCTAGTCGAGGAAGAGAACCTTTCGATAAAGGATAAGGTTGAGATCGCATGTAACGTATTCAGATCATACGTAAGGTGGATTAGAGAACTCGCGGATAAACTCGGGATCGATAGAGGGAGGCTGCTGGAAATATTTAGGGAGGAGATAGGATCCTAAAGTGAAGACAGCTATTTTCCCGCAAAAGTTTAATTTCAATCAGATAATAGAGATGCATTATGGAGAAGATTGATGTTATTATAGTCGGCGCCGGAACCGCTGGCTGTATGGCTGCCAGAACCGCTGCAAAAACCGGTTTATCAGTCTGCCTAATTGACTGCAAGAACGCGGAATCCATCGGCGACAAGGTTTGCGGGGACGCCATAGGGAAACACCACTTTGACAACCTGGGCTTGAAATATCCAAGCGGAGAGGAGCTTGAGAGGACTATAGCGGGTATAAAAGTTTACTCACCGGACATGGAGACAGTATTTAGGCTTGTCGGGGAGGGGCTTCACGGCTTTATGGTGAATAGGCGGGCTTTTGGGCAGAGGCTGCTTAGGGAAGCCATGGACGCTGGGGTTTCTCTTCTAGATTTAACGCAAGCCCTCGAACCGATAGTTGAAGGCGGCTTCGTTAAGGGGGTAATCGCCAAAGACCTAAAAACAAATACAAAAGTTGAGATTAGGGGGAGGGTTACGGTAGACGCAAGCGGCTACACCGCTGCGCTGAGAAGGAAGCTTCCACCTGATATGGGAATAGAGACGATGATAGATAGAAAAGATGAAGTTTTATGTTACAGAGAAATACGCATCTTGAAGACTGAACTGGAGGAGCCTGAGTTCTGTCAAATATACTTAAACCTGGAGGCTGCGCCGGGCGGATACTACTGGATATTCCCGAAGAAAGAGAACGGCGTCAACGTTGGTTTAGGCGTCGCCGCCGCTAACGGTTTTCCAAACCCAAAAGAACAGCTATATAAGTTTGTCCTAAGTAAACAGATCTTCGAGGGTTCAAGACTTATTCACGGCGGAGGCGGGACTGTCCCAACGAGGCGACCATTAGACTCATTCGTCGGCAACGGCATAGTTGTGATAGGTGACGCAGCATGCCACGTAAACCCGATCCATGGGGGAGGTATAGGGCCCTCAATGATGGCTGGTAAAATAGCTGGTGAGGTTATCTCTGAGGCGCTGGAGAAGGGTGAACCTAACGTAGAGAATTTATGGCTGATAAATGTGCGTTACATGAAATCTTATGGTGCGAAGCAGGCTGGGCTAGACGTTTTCCGCATCTTCCTACAAGGCTTGACAAATGAGGATATTAATTATGGTATGAAGTATAGGCTGATAAAGGAGGATGATGTTCTGAAGGCTGGGTTAGAGGGAGACGTGCATTTAAATATAACTGATGCGACGAGGAGAATTTTCATAGGTCTTGGAAGAATATCTTTCC
>JAOAJJ010000157.1 GCA_026414245.1 Candidatus Bathyarchaeota archaeon | reverse complement strand
CCTCAAGAGAGTTGATGTTCAGCGCATGGATCTTGTGGTAAACCTATCTTACATATTAGTTTTAACCCTGATCTCCACATACATGGTTCACGAAGGCTTAAGTTCTAGTCGGGGAAAGAGCCCTATAAATAAACCCCTATGGTTTAGGATTCGTGGATTTAAAATCCCGCCGTTAATCGCTGTGTCGCAGCCGGACGCGGAGCCAATATCAATATGGATAGTGATGGTAATCGGCTTTATTAGTGGTTTTACATCCGGCTTTCTAGGCGTTGGCGGAGGCTTTATACTGGTTCCACTGCTGATCTACGCAGTTGGCTGTAGTCCGCCAGTTGCCGCTGGAACATGCATTTTTGGAATATTGATAAGCTGCTCATACGCATCTTTAACTCATACACTTAAGGGGAATGTCGACCTCCTAGTGGCAGCTCTAATTTTTGTCGGCTCCTCGATTGGTGTACAGGTTGGCGCTTTAGCGACTGGACGAGTTGAGGAGGAGAGATTTAAACTTGTGTTCGGTCTATGTGTAGGATTTATTTCTTTAAGCATAATAGTAAAATTGATTTCCAGCTTACATGAAATATTCGCCCTCACTCTTCTTTCGCAGATAATTATGTTTTCAGCGGTTCTCTCTACGGTTCTCCTTATAATTCTGCTCTCTATACGTAGGTCTACGGGATCTGAAAGATAAGCGTTATATAAGCGCATGAAAATAATTTAAATGTTTAAAAATTCCTCGAAATCTAATTATATTCGAGGGAGAGAGCTCAGCATGGTTGATGGAAAAATCTCTGAGGTTTTATCTAAATGGTTATCCTCACTCTTCCCAACAAGTATTATTCGTTCTGAAGAGGATAAGCTTGAAGTTTACGAGGTTGAGGATGGGTATAGTATAGGATATAGGATGGCATATTGTGTAATGACTAAATGTGATTATGAGATACATGATTGCTACAGAAATCTGGGCCAATGCATAGTTTACTGTATTGAGAATGGATTTGTCCCAACATATATTGCGATTCCGGAAGATTACCCACATCTAAAGAGGTTGGAAAAAATCTTGAGCGTCATAAATCTGCCTATAGGTTTAATTACGTTAAGCCCAGATGGTCAGGTTAAGGTTGCCGTTAAACCTCATGTTCCATGAGCTGTTAAAAAAGGCTGAGCTCTTAAACCATTCTTAAAGCATTTTTAACGAATAAACTCTTAAATATTTTACATTATACCTCTCTTAAGAAATAGAAGGAACCCGGAAATAGTTGTTCGAGGCGAAAAACCTTTGTTGAGGGAAGATAGGCGCTTACAGATGCTTGAGAGAATTATGGGAGAGCATAGCTATCAGAAGAGCGCCCTACTTGAAATTCTACATGCAGCGCACGAACTTTACGGATACTTCGATAAGAGTCTTCTAGTGCATATTGCTGAGCGCCTGAATCTGCCGCCAAGCCAAGTTTACGGTGTAGCGTCATTCTACCACTTATTCAGATTCAGGAAGCCTGGCGAGCATGTCATCTCGGCATGCATGGGGACGGCATGCTACGTGAAGGGCGTCGAAGAGATAGTAGCGGCGATCGAGAGGGAATTTAATGTTAAGCGCGGGGGCTCAACCTCGGATGGGAGGCTCTCGCTTTTCATCACTCGCTGTATCGGCGCGTGCGCCATGGCTCCAAACATAACAATCGATAATGAGGTTATTGGAAAAGCAACTAAAGAGGTTGTTTTAGAGAGAATAAGAAAGATTCTCGGGGGATAAAGGTTTTGAAGCCAGAAGATATTTTTAGAATCGCTAGGGAGGAAACCGAGAGACAAAAGGTTTACAGGCATCGGATAAACGTTTGTTGCTCCAGCGGATGCCTACCCTTCGGCGCCCTGCAAGTCCTCAAAGCATTTGAGGACGCCATCAAAAAGTTTGGGCTTCAGGGCGAATGCAGGGTTTCAAGAACTGGATGTGTGGGAACATGCTCGGTTGGACCTGTGGTCTTGATTGAACCTGGCGGCTACTTATACCAGAATATTAAGCCGGAGAACGCTGAGGAGATAGTGAGAAGCCATATAGTTTCAGGAAAGCCCTTGAAAGAGATGCTCTACGCGAATGAAGCCTTCTTCAAGAAGCAGTTTAGGCTTGTTTTAAGAAACGCCGGTAAAATAGATCCCCTCAGAGTAGAGGATTATATAGCGGCTGGCGGATACTCTGCGCTAATAAAATGCCTGACAAAAATGACCCCGAAAGAAGTTATAGATGAGATTATTGCAAGCGGATTGAGGGGGCGTGGGGGCGCAGGCTTCCCAACCGGGCATAAATGGAACTTCGTGGCTAGAGAAAAGAATACACCTAAATATATTGTGGCAAACCTGGATGAAGGTGACCCAGGAGTATTCGCCAACAGAACCTTAGCTGAGGCAGACCCTCACGCAATAATTGAGGGTATGACCATAGCCGCATACGCTGTCGGAGCCGAAAAAGGCTACATTTACGTTAGAGCCGAGTATCCGCTGGCAGTCCAGACATTAAAAGAAGCCCTAAAGAGGGCGAAATCAATGAATCTAATAGGGAAAAACATCCTTGAAACCCAATTCAGCTTCGATATTGAATTAAGGCTGGGTGCAGGCGCATTCGTTGCTGGCGAGGAGACCGGCATATTAGCGTCTATAGAAGGGCGTAGGGCAATGCCTAGACCGCGCCCACCATATCCAGCTACGTCGGGATTATGGGGTAAACCAACACTCATACAGAACGTCGAGACCTTGGCGAACGTCCCACTCATAATACTTAACGGCGGAAGCTGGTTTGCTAAGATCGGAACACCGAAATGCGCTGGAACAAAATGCTTCTCACTTACCGGTAAGGTGAATAACCCAGGGCTCATTGAGGTTCCAATGGGAATAACTCTCAGAGAGGTCGTTTTCGAGATAGGCGGCGGGGTTCCTTCTGGAAGGAGATTTAAGGCTGTTCTAGTCGGCGGGCCATCAGGCGGATGCCTGCCTGAAAGCCTACTCGATCTTCCAATCGATTATGAGTCTCTGACAAAGGCTGGTGCCATAATGGGTTCCGGCGGCATAGTTGTGATAGACGATGAATCATGTATGGTTGATACAGCATGGTTTTTCACGGACTTCTGTGTTGATGAATCATGCGGTAAATGCGTTCCCTGCAGGGTTGGATTATTAAAGATGAGGAATATTCTTGAGAGGATTATGAGGGGTGAGGGCCGCCCAGAGGACTTAGATGTAATGAACGAGCTGGGAGAGTATATTAGGGATACAAGCCTATGCGGTTTAGGTCAAACAGCCCCGAACCCGGTCTTAACAACCCTAAGATATTTCAGGGATGAATATGT
>JAOAJJ010000156.1 GCA_026414245.1 Candidatus Bathyarchaeota archaeon | reverse complement strand
GTCATATGCCTTTCGAGGGGCCAAACCCAATTCTCAAGCCACTCCTTCAGCGGATAATCGTCAGCGTACCCCCTCAGCAGGCTCATGGCTGCATGCTGATGCGTATTAATGAGCCCGGGCATCACGACTTTCCCACTTGCATCTATCTTCTCATACCTTGGATACTTATGCTTAATTTCATCGCTCCTTCCGACATCGATTATGGTGTTGCCTTCCACCACAACTGCGCCATCACGTATAACGCCTCGACCCCCCATTGTAACAATCGTCCCACCAAATATCACGAGACCCATGAAAATATCCTCCAAACAATTCTTTTAAATGTGAAAACATAAATAAGGGTTGCCTAAACCTAAAAATCCACAGGTAGATCTTAACCTCCAACCCCTTAAATGTCTACGGGCAAGAATCCCAGCTAGAAACGGCTATAGGAAACTTATAATGGATATTATAGTAGGTGTCTAATCATGAGGGTTTCAATAGGTTCCGACGACCTTTATCCCATAGCATTAGCCCTCCACGAAGAGCTGAAGAAAATGGGTTTCGAAGTTAAGGCTTATGGCGCGCTTGAGTCGGGTAGGGTTGAGCCTTGGCCTGATGTAGCATTCTCTGTGGCAGCCGACGTAGTTGAGGGTAGAGCCGACTTCGGTATACTAATCTGTTATACTGGGACCGGTGTTTCAATCGCGGCGAATAAGGTTAAAGGCGTTAGGGCAGCGTTATGTTTCGACGCTGAGTCGGCGAGAGGGGCTAGGCTTTGGAATGATGCGAACATTCTAGTGTTAAGTGGTAGATTAACTACGCCGCATGTTGGAAAAGAGATTCTGAACGCTTGGCTATCGGTTAAAGAGCCGGATAAAAGCGAAATCGAAAACATAAGGAAAGTTATTGAGTGGGAATCTAAGGCTTGAACTCTATTCATGCTCCCTTCGCGCCAGAATGATCAGACCTGCGACGAGCAATATTGCCCCAAAGGCCTGCATTATAGTTAAGTGCTCGTTTAGGGTTAGCTGGGCTAGAATAGCCGTGAAGAAAGGTGATGAGAGCTCCGTAAGCGCGACTTGACTGGCCTTTATCCTCTTAAGCCCCTCATAATAAAATATGTATCCTAAACCTGCGACCGCTCCGAGAATCACTTGATAAATGGATTCTACTGCTAGCTGATTTAAGATTATCGTTATGGGTAGGAAAGCGGCGGACGCTATTAGAAACCTGAAGCTGGCTATTAGGAACGCTGTCAACGACTTTAGCTAAACGTTTGCCTGGTATAGCTACGGCAGCCCAACCTAGAGTTGCGAGCAAAACCACCATGTCGCCTAGGTTCCCAAGTTTCAGCGTTACTAGGTTCTCAACGCTCCTGCTGGTTATCAGTACAGCCGCTATACCTATAATTAATCCGCCAACAACGTCGTCTCTGCATATTCTCTCATTTAAGAAGATTAAGCCTAGGATTGAAACGAATAGGGGTTGTAGATGGGCGAGCAAAGTGGCGTTTATCGCAAGTGTCCATGAGAGCCCTAAGAAGTAGGCTGTTGGAGCTATAACTGAGCCGACGATTCCTACGATTAACACATCTCTTAGAGAAAAACCTCTATATGATATTGGCTCCCGCTTATCAAAATATATGCTAGCACCGTTACGGATGCGAAGAAGGATTCTGAAGCCGCAATCTGGATAAAGCCTAACGACGAGAGCAGGGTTTTTCCAATAATGGCTTCGATAGACCACATAGCTCCAGCCAAAATCCCAAAGAGAACACCTATGGCCTTCTGGCCCACTGCTACCGATTTAGGCATTGTGGACACCTGGAGACCTTATTTAAATTGTGCTTTAATTAATGTTATTATAGATAGTTTACGGGGGTCTTAATGGAGATAGCCCTATCAGGCTTAGAGGATTTAAGAAGATATTTTCGTGAGGTTTACGGCCCGAAAGCTGATGTTCTGAGGGTTTTGGAGATGGTTTCTGGAAGGGAGAAGAGTGGAGAGGAGCTTAAGGGGTTCGGCTACGGCATCCCATATCTAATTGAGATCTCGGTTAACGGCGAGGTTAAAAGGGCTGTTTTAGAGACCATTAGGCCGGGAGGCTTTGGGCATGAGCACTTCTCCGATAGGGCTCAGATACTCTTATGGCAGCACTCAGCATTCAATAATCTGCCAAAACATGTAAGATCCATTGATGTTGGAGCGTTCACAGCTAGAGGGGCGCTAAAATCTCTTGGAGACTGCCGGGAATTCTTCATATTGACGGAGTTTGTTGAGGGCAAACCCTACTATCTGGATCTGGAGGCGATAAAGGCTAGAGGCGGGTTGACAAGCCTGGATATTGAGCGCTGCCTAGCGCTATCAGACTACCTTGTCGAAATCCATTCAGTTAAGGGCGCTGGGCTAGAGCCACTCTATATACGCAGAGTTAGAGACCTCGTTGGGCATGGAGAATGTATAATGGGCTTAATAGACAGCTATCCGCCGGGGCTGGACTACGCTAATGAGAGGACGCTTATGGATATTGAATGTAAATGCGTTGAGTGGCGGTGGAGGTTGAAGAAGAAGGCCTATAGGTGCGCTAGGGTTCACGGAGACTTCCACCCATGGAACATACTTTTCCGCGAGGGAACAGACTTCACAGCCCTTGACAGAAGCAGGGGCGAGTGGGGTGAACCGGCAGACGACCTAGCGGCCATGACGATAAACTACCTATTCTACTCGCTGCAAGCATACGGCGAAATAAAAGACCCCTTCAAAAAACTATTCGAATTATTCTGGGAGAACTACCTGAACAAAACAGGAGATGAAGAAATCCTAACAGTCATACAACCATATTACGCGTGGAGAGGACTAGTAATAGCCTCGCCAATATGGTACCCGAGTCTAGCAAAGGAAATAAGAGTAAAGATATTTAGATTCATAAAAGGGATCCTAGAAACTGAGAAACTTGATGTGAAAAACGTAAATCCCTTGTTTTCTGATCGACATGATTAATTGAAAAATTTTATTAATGAGATAAAGTTCAGTATAGTTTGGAGTGATGCTCTAAAATGGAATTTAAAACAAATTTATTGGCGGCGCTTCTTTTGATTACTTTAGCTCTCGGCTTAGCATTAGCAAATGTTCCCGTATCTTCAGCCCAAGCCGCTCCTAAGGGACCGTGGGTTGATGAGGTCGTATTCTCCGTGGAGATTGATGAGGCGAAGACCGTAGACATGCTGCTTAAAAACGAGATACAAGTGTACTTCAGGGATATAAGGGACCCGGAGCTATTCAAGAA